>CP145599.1:0-113218 GCA_036884335.1 Candidatus Stammera capleta
CAATAATGTTACATAAAAAAATATTTATAATTGACTCTACATTATTTGCTTATAAATCATATTATGTAATAAATTATAAAAAAAAAAATAAAGATTTAAAGAAATCATTTAAAGTTTTTATTAGAATGATATATTTTAGATATTTAAAAATACTTCCTAAATATATTATATTTGTATTTGATAATAAGAAAAAAAAGAATTATAGAAAAAATATATTTTATAAATATAAATCTAATAGAAAAAAATGTTCTAAAAATTTTTTGTTATATTTAAAATATATATTAAATAAATTGAAAAAATTTAATATAAAATTTATATGTATTCCTGAAGTAGAATGCGATGATGTAATAAATAATATAATTAAAATATTGAACAAATTATTTAAATTTATATACATATATATATTATCTTATGATAAGGATTATATACAACTAATATCTAATAATGTATTTTTATATACATCAATAAATGAAATATTAAATATAAAAAATATACATAAAAAATACGGAATATATCCATATATGTTGAAAGATTTTTTAGTTTTGTGTGGAGATAGAAGTGATAATATACCAGGAATAAAAGGTATAGGTAACAAAATAGCATTGAAAATATTAAATAATATAGGTGATATATATAATATATATAATGATATTAAAAAATTAAATAATTTAGGTATAAGATATAATATTATTAAAAATATAAAAAAAAATTATAAAAATATAAGAATTTGATATAGATTAGTAAGTTTAATGGATAATATCAAAATAAATTTAAATATAAATAAATTTGTAATTAATAAAAAAACTTTTATTAAAATATTAAAAACCACTTAATTTTTTTTTTAAAAAAAAAAAATAAAATAATAAATAAGTGGTTTTATTAATTTTAAATTTTATTATTTAATATAAATTTTTATAATAACTTTATTATTTAAATAATTTAAACAATTTTTATATAGCTTAATATTATTTTTTTTAAATTTATAACATTTAAAATTTTTATATTTATATAAATCAGATTTAATTTTTATAAAATTTATTTCTTTATTTTTTTTTATAACTGTTTTTTTAATTATATTTTTTAAATTTAAATAAATAGAATTATTTAATGAATTAATATTTTTAATAATTATATATTTTATTTTAATTTTTTTTTTTTTAATTAAATTTAAAATATTTTTAAAGTAATTTATACTAAAATTATTATTTTTTATTTTAAAAAATTTATTATTTTTAATATTTGAATTAATATTATTTATATTATAAATTAAACTTACTGTTAATAAATTATTATTAGGTTCTTCATGAAATATATTTTTGTTACCTAAATTATATATAAATTGATAATTTAATCTTGTATTAAAATTGTTATTTATTTTATATTCTATTCCTATTGAAGTTAAAGGCGATATTTTTTTATAAGAAATATAATCTTTTGTATTATTTATAATATTAATTTTTTCTGATGTTGATTTTAATATTATTCATCCTATTTTACTATAAATATTTATTTTAGGTGATAAATTATAATTTATTTTATTAGATAATGTTATTCCTTTAGTTTTAAAATATCCATTTATAAATTTTCCTCTTTTTAATGCTTTACCTAAATTTTGATATCCTAATTCAAGATTAAAGACTTTATTTATTTTATAACCTATAAAATTTTCAAATGCTAATTTATTTTTTTCTATTTTAGTATTTATTATTTTAAAATTATTATCTAAATATTTTAAATTCATAAAATTAGATATTCCTAATTTACCACCTAAATATATATTATTATTATAATTTAGAAAATAATTTTTTGTTGTTATTTCTTTTGAATATAAATTTTTATTTATTGTAAATAATGTTATTATTATTAAAAGTATTTTTTTTATCATTTTATTTCTCTATTAATAATTTTATTTATTAAATATATTTGGTAATTTAAATATTAATATTATTATATTAAAAAAATAATAATTAATAATTTTTTTTATTATGTTAAAATATATTTTATATTACGTAAAGTTAATTTTTATTAATTTAAATTATTTTTATTATTTAAATATAATATATTATTTTTAAAGAGGATTTATATAAATGATTAAAAAAAAAATTTTAATAAATTTAGATAATGGTTTTCATATAAGACCAGCAACTAAATTTGTAAAATTAGCTAAAAAATTTAGTTCTGATATAAAAATTATATTAAAAGATAAAGAGGTAGATGCTAAAAGTCTATTACAAATTCAAACATTAGGAATTTCTAAAAATGATGTTATTTACATTAAAGCTGATGGTAAAGATGAATTATTTGCTATTAATAAATTGTATAAATTAATAAATAAGTTAAATTAACAATTTTGTTAATTTAATTAATTTTTAAAAAATTAGATATAATTTATAAATTAAAGGTATATTTATGTTATTAAATGGTATTACTGTATATAATGGTTATTCATTTGGTAGAGCATTTTTATTAAAAGAAAAAAAAATTAAAATTAGCAATAAATTAATTAAATTTAAAAATATAGAAAGAGAAATAAATTCTTTTAATAATTCTTACAAAAAAACTTTATATCAATTAAATAAAATTAAAAATTTATCTTCCAATAATAAAGATAGAAAGTTATTATTTGAAGGTTATATTTTAATATTAAAAGATGATATTCTTAAAAAAGATATTATTAATTTAATTAGAAAAAAATTATTTAAATCTGAATTAGCTATAGATATAGTTATTAAAAAACAAATTAAAAAAATTAATAATTCTAATAACTCATATATTAAAGAAAGAATAAATGATTTATTAGATATTAGCAAAAGATTAATATATAATGTTAAAAATATAAAATTAATAGATTTAAATTCAATTGTTTTTAAAGATAAAACTATTATAGTTTCTAATGATTTATCTCCTTCTCAAATAATACAATTTGATTTAAAAAAAATATCTGGATTTATTATAGAAAATGGAAGTATTACTTCTCATAGTTCTATAATTTCTAAATCTATTGAATTAGTTTCTATATTAGGCGTAAATAATGCTACTAAATATATTAAAAATGATGATTATTTAATAATAGATGGTATTAAAAATTTAATATATATTAATCCAGAAAAAAAAATTTTATCTAAATTAAAAAAAAAATTTAATTTATTTAAACAAAATAAAAAAAATTTACTTAAGTTAAAAAAATTATCTGCTATAACATATGATGGTTATAAAATAAAATTATTATCTAATATTAGTAATAATAATGATATAGATAATATATTTAAATATGGATCAGAAGGTGTAGGTTTATATAGAACTGAATTTTTATTTATGGATAGAAATGATTTTCCTAATGAAAATGAGCAATTTTTATCATATAAAAAAATAATCAAGTCTATGAAAAATAAAATAGTTACTATAAGAACTGTAGATTTAGGAGGTGATAAATTTTTATCTTATATGAATTTTCCTAAAGAAGATGTTCCATTTTTAGGTTGAAGATCTATTAGAATTTATAAAGATAGGACTGATATATTAGAAACTCAATTAAAAGCTATATTTAGAGCTTCTATATATGGTAGAGTAAGAATTTTATTTCCTATGATAATTTCAATGGAAGAAGTTTATTTTATTAAAGAACAAATTAATAAAATTAAATTTTACTTAAATAAAAATAATATAAGTTATAATAATAAAATTAAAATAGGAGCTATGATAGAAACACCATCTTCTTGTATTATATCTAGTCATATGGCAGATGAAATGGATTTTTTTAGTATTGGAACTAATGATTTAACTCAATTTATTTTAGCTGTTGATAGAAATAATCTTAATGTTTCTAATTTATATAATCCATTGTCTCCTTCAGTTTTAAATTTAATTAAATATACAATTAATTCTGTTCATGAAAAAAATAAGAAAATAGGTATGTGTGGTGAATTAGCAAGTGACTTAAAATCAATTAAATTATTATTAGGATTAGGATTAGATGAATTAAGTATGAATGTAAGTTATATTCCTGATGTTAAAAATATAATAAGAAGTTCTTATATGTCTTCTTGTAAAAAATTAGTAGATAAAATTTTAAATAAAAAAACTATAAATGAAATAAAATATATTTTAAGTAAAGAAATATAAAATATTTTTATATTAAAAAATTTTTTATATTGCCCAGAGGCGGAATTGAACCGCCGACACAAGGATTTTCAGTCCTTTGCTCTACCTACTGAGCTATCTGGGCTTATTAAATTAATTTATAATATTTTTCATTCAGTTTAAATATTTTTTATTTATATATTTTATTTTTATTGTATAAATCATAGGTATTTTATATATATGATTTTTTTTAATAATATTAATTATTTTATTTTTAAATTTTTTAAATGTTTTAATAATAATTTGTGTTTCTGTAATTTTATTAATTTTTTTTTTTCAAATAAAATAAGATTTTATATTATTAATATAATTTATACAACATGATAATTTATTTTTAATAATTTTTTTATTTATTTTTTTTATATTATTTTTTTTATTTATTATATTTGTTATTATTAATATAACTTTATTTTTTTTTTTATTCATTTATTATTATTTATATCTAAAACATTAATATATTAATTTATTGTATATATTTTGTCAATAATTAACATATTTGTAGTTTTAAAATATATTTATTATTATAATATTTAATAATTGTTTATAATATATATAAAAATAATTTATTTTAAGAGGTATTTATAAATGAAAATTCGTCCATTACATGATCGTATTATTGTTAAACGTAAAAGTGTTGAATCAAAATCATCAGGTGGTATAGTTTTAACTGGTTCAGCAGCAGGTAAATCAAATAGAGGAAAAGTTTTATATGTAGGTAAAGGTCGTATATTAGATAATGGAAAAGTTAAAGCTTTAGATGTTAAAGTAGGTGATTTAATAATTTTTAATGATGGTTATAATATTAAAACAGAAAAGTTAGATAATAAAGAAATTTTAATAATGTCTGAAAGTGATGTATTAGCAATAATATATTAATTTTATTTAATGATATATAAGAGGTTAAAAATGTCAGCTAAAGATGTAAAATTTGGTAACGAAGCTAGATTAAAAATTCTTCGTGGTGTTAATGTTTTAGCAGATGCTGTTAGAGTTACTTTAGGACCAAAAGGTCGTAATGTTGTTTTAGATAAATCTTTTGGTGCACCAGTAATTACTAAAGATGGTGTTTCTGTAGCTAGAGAAATTGAATTAGATGATAAATTTGAAAATATGGGAGCTCAAATGGTTAAAGAAGTTGCTTCCAAATCTAATGATGTAGCGGGAGATGGAACTACTACAGCAACTGTATTAGCACAATCTATAGTTAATGAAGGTTTAAAGGCTGTAGCTGCAGGTATGAATCCTATGGATTTAAAAAGAGGTATAGATAAAGCTGTAAGTTCTGCTGTAATAGAATTAAAAAAAATTTCTGTTACATGTTCTGATTCTAAATCTATAGCACAAGTTGGTACTATTTCAGCTAATGCTGATGAAACTGTAGGTAAATTAATTGCTAAAGCTATGGAAAAAGTAGGTAAAGAAGGTGTTATAACAGTTGAAGAAGGTACTGGTTTACAAGATGAATTAGATGTAGTTGAAGGTATGCAATTTGATAGAGGTTATTTATCTCCATATTTTATTAATAAACCTGATTCAGGTATAGTAGAATTAGATAATCCATATATTTTATTAGTAGATAAAAAAATATCAAATATTAGAGAAATTTTATCTATTTTAGAATCTGTTGCTAAATCTAATAAACCATTATTAATTATTGCAGAAGATGTTGAAGGAGAAGCTTTAGCTACATTAGTAGTTAATACTATGAGAGGTATAGTTAAGGTAGTTGCAGTAAAAGCTCCTGGTTTTGGAGATAGACGTAAGTTTATGTTACAAGATATAGCAGTATTAACACATGGAATAGTTATATCAGAAGAAATAGGTATGGATTTAGAAAAAACATCTTTAGAAGATTTAGGTTCTGCAAAAAAAATTATAATTAGTAAGGATAATACTACTATAATAGATGGTTTTGGAAGTGAAAAAGAAATATCTAATAGAATAAATCAAATTCGTCAACAAATAAGTGAAGCTACTTCAGATTATGATAAAGAAAAATTACAAGAAAGAGTAGCAAAATTAGCTGGTGGTGTAGCTGTTTTAAAAGTTGGAGCAGCAACAGAAGTAGAAATGAAAGAAAAAAAATCTCGTGTTGAAGATGCATTACATGCTACTAGAGCAGCAGTAGAAGAAGGAGTAGTGGCAGGTGGAGGTGTAGCACTTGTAAGAGTAGCAGAGAGATTAAATAATTTAACTGCTCAAAATGAAGATCAAAATATGGGTATAAGAGTTGCTTTAAGAGCAATGGAGTCTCCATTACGTCAGATAGTTTCTAATACAGGTGATGAACCTTCAGTAGTTGCTAATAATGTTAAAGCAGGTAGTGGTAATTATGGATATAATGCAGCAACAGAAAAATATGGTGATATGATAGAAATGGGTATTTTAGATCCTACTAAAGTTACTCGTTCTGCATTACAATATGCAGCTTCTGTTGCAGGTTTAATGGTAACTACAGAATGTATGATTACTGATTTACCTAAAGAAGAAAAATCTGATTTAAGTAATAATAGTAATATTAATGATAATCATATGGGTAATATGAATAGTATGATGTAAATTTCTGTATATAGCCTTTTTTTTAAAAGGCTATATAATAAAAAATATTATATATTATGAATAAAATTTATATGAATTTTGATATTAATAATAAAAATGAAGTTTTTAATTATTTTAAGAAATTAAATAATATTGGTTGTATAGAATTTCAAATTATTTATTTAACTTTTAAAATAAATAAATTAAAATTTCATTTTTCAATTTATAAAAAAGATTTACATAATAAAAAAAGTTTATTAAATTTAATTTTTAAAAGACGTAAATTATTAAATTATTTAAAAATTAAAAATTTAAAAGTTTATAAAGATTTATTATATAAATTAAAAATTAGAAATTAATAATATAATTTATTTAAAAGGTAATTTATTTTGTTAAATAATAATGTTTTTAAGTTTAAATATGGTAATTATGTTGTAAAATTAGAAACAAATATAATTGCTAGACAATCTACTGCTTCTTTAATAGCTAGTATAGGTGATACTGTTGTAATAGTTACTTTAGTTTGTAATGATGAATTAAGTAATGATAAACAATTTTTACCTTTAAGTGTTTATTATCAAGAAAAATTTTATTCTATAGGTAAAATTCCTGGAAGTTTTTTTAGAAGGGAAGGAAGATCTAGTGATATAGAAATTATTATTTCTAGATTAATAGATAGATCTATTAGACCATTATTTGATAAAAATATTTTAAATGAAATTCAAATTGTAGTTAATGTTATTTCTATTGATCCTCAAATTTCAGCAGATATTTTATCTATTATAGCTGTTTCTGCAGTTTTAAGTATATCAGGTATACCTAATATTGAAATTTTAGGTGCATCAAAAGTAGGTTATATAAATAATAAATTTGTTTTAAATCCTACTTTATCTGATATGAATATTAGTAAATTAAATTTAATTATTGCAGGGACTGAAAGTGGTATTACTGTTATAGATTCTTCATCTGATATTTTAGATGAAAATATTATTTTAAATTCTATAGAATTTGGTTATTTAGAATATTTAAAAGTTATTAATAATATTAAATTGTTTTGTAGTATTAATTTAAATAATAAAGTATTTAGTTTTGATTTTTCTTACTTAAATAATAAAATTTCTAATGATTTAAAATTTCATATAGATAATTTTTGTATAAATAAAATAGAAAATATATATTCTTTATTTTTATCTAAAAATAATAGAAATAAAAAATTAAATATTATAAAAAATGATTTATTAAATGATTTAATTAATTGTAAATATGATTTTAATGAAAATTTAGTTTTAAAAAGATTTTATAAAATAGAAAAAAATATTGTAAATTTTAATTTATTTAATAGTGGTATTCGTATTGATAAAAGAAGAAAAGATGATATTAGAAATATAGATATTAAAATAGGTTTTTTACCTAAAAGAGTTCATGGTTCTTCTTTATTTACTAGAGGTGAAACCCAAGCATTAGTTACAGTTACATTAGGTACAAATAAAGATGCTCAAAATTTTAATGATTTATATTTAGGAGATAGAATAGATAAATTTATTTTTCATTATAATTTTCCACCTTATTCTGTAGGTGAAGTAGGTAATATAGGTGTTCCTAAACGTAGAGAAATAGGTCATGGTTATTTAGCTAAAAAAGGTTTATTACCTATTTTACCTGATATTAATATATTTCCTTATACTATTAGAATAGTTTCTGATATTTTAGAATCTAATGGTTCTTCATCTATGGCATCTGTGTGTGGAGCATCTTTATCATTACTTGATGCAGGTGTTCCTATTAAAAGTTTAGTTTCAGGTGTAGCAATGGGTTTATTTAGACATAATAAAAAAAATTTTATTTTATCTGATATTATAGGTGATGAAGATAGATTAGGTGATATGGATTTAAAGGTTATAGGTACTTATAAAGGAATAACAGCTCTTCAAATGGATATGAAAATAAAAAATATAGATTTAAATATTATTAAATATTCTTTATATAAATCTAAAAAAGCTAGATTTTATATTTTAGATAAAATGGAAAAATATACTAAAAATATTAAATTTAAAATTTCTCCTTTTGCACCTAAAATTTTTACTATTAAAGTAGATGTTAATAAAATAAAATATATTATAGGTAAACGTGGTTGTGTAATAAAAAGATTAACAGAAGATAATAATTGTTTAATAGAAGTTGAAGATAATGGTATTATTAAGGTTATTTGTAATAAAAAAACTGATATAAATAATATTAAAAGAAGTATAAAAAATATAATTAAAGATTTAAAAGTTGGTAATATATATAAAGTAAAAGTAATTAAAATAGTAGATTTTGGTATTTTTGTTTTATTTGATAATGGTAAAGAAAGTTTATTACATAAGTCTGAAATTTTAAATAGAAATTTAAATAGTAATTTAAAATTTTTTAAAATTGGTCAATTTATATTTGTAAAAATTTTAAATATAGATATTAATACTAGAAAAATGAAATTAAGTTTATATAAATATTAATTAAAATTATATATATATATATTTATATATATTTTTTTTTTATGGAATTAAATATATGGATAATACTTTTAATAATAAAATTAATTTTAATAATTTTGGTTTAAAAAATAAATTATTAAAAGTTATATATGAAACAGGATATTGTAATCCTACTGAAATACAATATAAATGTATTCCTTTATTTTTAAAAGGAAATGATATTTTAGCTGTAGCTAAAACTGGTAGTGGAAAAACAGCAGCTTTTGTTATACCTATATTAAATATTATTAAATGTAATAATGATTTGCAAGTTTTAATTTTATCTCCAACAAGAGAATTAGTAATACAAATTTCTAATTTTTTTAAATTATTTTCTAAATATTTTTTTAATATTAAGATATTACCTTTATATGGTGGTCAGAATTATAGAATTCAATTTTTTAATTTAAAAAAATTTCCTAATATTATAGTAGCAACTCCAGGTAGATTATTAGATCATTTAAATAGAAAAACTTTATTTATAAATAATATTAAAATATTAGTAATAGATGAAGCTGATGAAATGTTACATATGGGTTTTATAAAAGATGTTAAATCTATTATTAATATGATAAAATCTAGTCATCAAACTGCATTATTTTCTGCTACAATGCCTTTTTCTATTAAAAAGATTATTAATAATATTATGAATAATCCTATAGAAATTATTATTAATGATGTTAATTTAAATATTAAACAATATTATTGTTTAATTAATAATAATAATAACAAGATTGATATTTTATTAAAATTTTTAGAAATAGAAAATTTTAGAAGATTAATTATTTTTGTTAAAACTAAAGATTGTAGTTTAAAATTATCATCTTTATTAGAAAAAAAAGCATATAATTCTTCTCCATTAAATGGAGATATGAATCAATCTTTGAGGGAAAAAATAATATTAAATTTTAGAAATGGTTTAATAAATATATTAATAGCTACAGATATAGCTTCTAGAGGTTTAGATATAAAAGATATAGATTTAATTATTAATTATAATATTCCTTATGATTTAAATGTTTATACACATAGAATAGGTAGAACAGGTAGAGCGGGTAAATTAGGTAAAACAATATTATTTTTAGAAAAAAGAGATATGGGTTTTTTATTTAAAATTAAAAAATTATATAAAATATATTTTATTAAAATACCTAATTTTAATGATTTAATAAATTTTAGATTAAAAAAAATAATTTTATTAATTAATTTAAATTTAAATAAAAATATTAAATTTATAAATTTTTATAAAGAATTATTAAATAAAATAAAAATATTATCAGAAAGAGATTTATTTGAAATTACATTGTCTTTTTTAATTTATTTTTATGAAAAAAATTTTTCTAATTTATCTTTTAATGATTTAAAATTTTTATTTAATAAAAAAATATAATAGGTGATGATGGAATTGAACCATCGACATTCTCCTTGTAAAAGAGAAACTCTACCACTGAGTTAATCACCTATTTATTTTATTAATGGAGTTGGCGGGATTCGAACCCGCTTCCAAAATAAATCATTCTTTTGTTACTACATGTTTATTTTGTTTATGTTTAAATTAATTATTATAAACAAAAAAATTGATAAATAATCTAGTCTATTTTATATATGAAAATTATAGATATAGACTTCTATAATCCATTCTCTTTTGTATAACATTTTTATGTTTATAAAGAGAAAAAATATACATAAAAATGGCTTTTACAGTTTTTAGGCTGCTAAAGCATAATTTTTATTATTATTTGCAACTAAAAAATTACGATTTTTAACGCGGCCTATCGTTACCTCGACATGCACATTAGAATTCATATATTTTGTCAAATCCTATACAACCCCTTTTAAATTATAATATTTATTTAATTATATTATTATTTTATTTTAAAATAAAAGTCAATATTTTTTAAATAAAATTTTTATTTTTTTCAAAATTTATATTTTATTTTTTCTCTTTTATCATATTTTTTTTTACCTTTACATAGAGCTATTATTGTTTTAAATCATGGTTTTTTAATAATTATTGAAAGTATCATTATAGTATTTCCTTTAATATTTATTTTTTTGTATAAATAATTTATTTCTTTTTTTTTTAATAATAGTTTTATATTTCTATTTTTTTTTTTAATTAAGTTTTTATTTATGTTTATTGGATTTATTTTAAAATTTATTAAAAATATTTCTTTTTTATTTTTTATTTTTATATAACTATTTTTTATTTCTATATTTTTTTTTAATATTGATTTAACTTCTCATCCTTTTAGTATTAATCCTGCTTTAAATTTTTTTTTTATTGTATAATTTTTTTTTATAAATTTATTATATATTATTCTTTTCATTTTATTTTTTTTATATTTTTGTATTAATTATATTATTTTTATATTATTATATTTATTAATTATGTAATTTTATTATTATTAATTTTTATTTATATAAAATTTTATTAAATAAAGGTAATTATGTGTAATAAAAAATATTATAAAGAAAAAAATATTAAAGAAAATAATTTTGATAAAGTAAATGATATTTGTAATTTAAATAAAAATGATTTATGTTGTTATGATAAAGTTATTAATAATTTAAATAATAAAATTATTTATTTAAAAAAAAAAAATAAAAATAAAAAAAAAATTATTAAAAATTTAAATAATAGTTTATTAGATTTAAAAAAAAATCAAAATGATTTAAATTTACGTTATAAAGCTAATTTAGAAAATATATATAAGTTAAATAAAATTAATATTGATAAAGTATATAAATATTCTTTGGAAAGTTTTTCTAAAGAATTATTGGTAATTTTAGATAGTTTAAAATCTTCAATATATGTAAAAGATAAATTATGTACAGATAAAATAAATTATGAAGGATTAATTTTAACATTAAAAAATTTTTTATCTATATTTAAAAAATTTGGTATAATTGTTTTAAATAATTTTAAAAAATTTGATCCTAATTATCATCAAGCTATTTCTGTAGTTAATACTAAAGATAAGAAAAAAGATAATGTAATTTTTGAAGTTTTACAAGATGGTTATTTAATAAATAATAGATTATTAAGGCCAGCTATAGTAAAAGTTTTTAAATATAAAAAAGTTTAATTTATTTTATTTTATTTATATTTTTATATTGTTTTTATATTTTATATTTGATATTATTATTTTTTAATGGCCCTTTAGCTCAGTGGTAGAGCAGGCGACTCATAATCGCTTGGTCGTTGGTTCGAATCCAATAGGGGCCATATTATTTATTTTTTTAAATAATATTTATTTATTATATTTATTTTATTATCTTTTATTTTATATTCATAAATTAGTGGAGTTGCTGTATCTATTTCATATTTTTGTATATTTTTATCTGATATTTTTTCAATATATTTTATTAATGCTCTTATTGAGTTTCCATGTGCTACAATTAGTATTTTTTTATTTTTTAAAATATTAGGATATATTTTTTTTTTAAAGTATGGTATTACTCTATTATATGTATCTAATAAACTTTCTCCTATTGGTATATTATTTTTATTTATATTTGAATATTTTTTTTCTTTTCCTGGGAATCATTTATCATTTATATTAATTTTAGGTGGACTAATTTTATAACTTCTTCTTCATTCTTGGAATTTTTTTTTTCCATATTTTTTTAATATTTTATTTTTTTTATATCCTTGTAGTTTTCCATAATGTCTTTCATTTAAATATCATGTTTTTTTTATTTTTATTCATATTAAATTTAATTTATATAGTATTTCTCATGTAGTATGTATAGCTCTATTTAATAAAGATGTATATGCAATATCAAAACTAAATTTTTTTTTTTTTAATATTTTACCTAATTTTTTAGCTTCTTTAATTCCTTTTTTAGATAATTTTATATCTTTTCATCCTGTAAATATATTTTTTTTATTTCAAATACTTTCACCATGTCTTATAATTACTAATTTTTTCATATTTTTTTTTTATATTTATTTATTATTGTATTATGTTTTATTATATATATATATTTTTTTTTTTTATAATTTATATCTTTAAATTTATATGAATTTTTTATAGAAAATTTTCCTATTTTAATTCTTTTTAATGATATTATATGTGCTAATGTTTTAATTTTTTTTCCTATTTCATTTATTATACTTCTAATATATGTTCCTTTTGAACATTTAATTTTTAATTTTAATATATTTTTTTTTATATATAAAATTTTAATTTTATATATTTTTATTAAATTATATTTATTAATTTTTATTCCTTTAATGGCATATTTATATAATGGTTTATTTTTATATTTACATGAAGAATATATAGGTATTTTTTGTTTTATTTTTCCTTTATACTTTTTTATTATTTTTATTAATTTTTTTTTTTTATATTTTACTTTTTTTTTTTTTTTTATATATCCATATGAATCATATGTATTAGTTTTTATTCCTAATAATGCTGTTACTAAATATGTTTTTTTTTCTTTTATTATATATTTTGATAATTTAGTTGTTTTACCGAAACATATTAATAATAGTCCTGATGATAATGGATCTAATGTACCTATAAAACCTATTTTATTTTTATTTTTAAATATTTTTTTTATTTTATTTAATGTATTATTAGATGTTATTCCAGATGGT
The DNA here is from genome assembly GCA_036884335.1 of Candidatus Stammera capleta. Lineage (GTDB taxonomy): Bacteria > Pseudomonadota > Gammaproteobacteria > Enterobacterales > Enterobacteriaceae > Stammera > Stammera capleta_AG. Next base: position 13,801 of record CP145599.1, read on the forward strand.
TTATTAAATATTAATAATCCATTTATTTTTTTTTTTTTCATTTTATTTATTTATTTTTTTTAATAAATTAAATAAATTTTTATTTTTATCATAAAATTTATCTTTTTTAAATAAGATTTTTGGTATATATTTTAAATATGTTATTTTTTTTATTTTTTTTTTTATATATTTTTCTTTTTTTTGTAATATTTTTATTATTTTTTTTATTTTTATTTTTTTATTATTTTTACTTATATAAATTATTATTTTTTCATAATTCTTTTTTAATTTTATATAATTTATATTTATTAAGTTTTTTTTAATAAAATAATTAAATTTTTTATTTATAATAAAAATTATCTTTTTTTTTATTTCATTTTTTATTTTTTTAAATTTTATATTTTTTTTCATTTTTATTTTATTGATATTATTTTATCTCCTATTTTTATGTTATTATAATTTTTTATTTGTATTCCGCATTCTGAATTTTTTTGTGCTATATTAATTTTATTTTTAAATCTTTTTATAGATTTAATATATCCTTCATGAATTATGTTTTTTTTTCTTATTATTTTTATTTTGTTTTTTATATTTATATTTCCTGATATTATTTTGCATCCTGCTATTATATTTATTTTTGATATTTTAAATATGTTTTGTACTTTAGACTTTCCTATTATTTTTTCTTTTTTATTATTTTTAAAAGTTTTATTATATTTTTTTTTTAATTTTTCTATTAATTTATATATTATATTAAAATAATATATTTTTATATTATTATATTTGTTATTATTTTTTAAATTATTAATATTGTTATTTGTATTTTTTTTATTAAAAACAAATATTATAGAATTTGTTGTTTTTGCTAATATTAAATCATTTTTATTTATATTTATTCCTATATTATATGAAATTATATTTATTTTTTTTGATATATTTTTTTTTATAAAATTTTTTATTGTTTTTATTATACTTAAAGAATTTGTTTTTATTATTATATTTAATTTGTTTTTTGTTTTTTTTTTTAAAATATTTTTTGTATATATATTTTTTTTTTTTTTTAGTTTTTTTTCTTTATTTATTATTTTTTTTAAATTAGCAATTTTTTTAGATAAAATTTTATTATTATTAGTAATGAATTTTTTACCTAATTTTGGAATGTTTGATATTCCTGTAATTTTTACAGACATAGAAGTTTTAGCTTTATTTATTATTTTATTTTTATCATTATATATTGATTTTATTTTTCCATATGTTTCATTAGATAAAAATATATTTCCTTTTTTTAATGTACCTTTTTTAATTAATATTTTAGCAATTGGTCCAATGTTTTTACTTATACCTGAATCAATTATTATTCCTGATGCCATTCCATTAATATATGTTTTTAATTTTATTTTTTTTGAAATTTTAAATATATTTATTATTAAATTTTTTATTCCTTTTTTATTTTTAGTAGATATTTTAATAAATTTGTATTTTTTATTATATTTTTTTATTTTTTTTTTTATTTTTTTTATATTATTTATATAATTTATTTTATCTATTTTATTTAATGTTATTAAAGTAGGTATATTATATTTATTAGAGTATTTTATTATTTCTTTTGTTTGTGGCATTATTCCATCATCTATTGCTATTACTAATATTATTATATCAGATATATTTATTCCTCTTTTTCTCATATTTATAAAAGTTGAATGTCCAGGTGTATCTAATATAGTTAATTTACCTAATTTAGTTTTTATATTATATGAGTTTATATTTTGTGTTATATTTCCTGGTTCATTATTAATTATTTTTTTTTTTGATTTTCTTATACAATCTATTAATGAAGTTTTTCCATGATTTACATGTCCCATAATTGATACTATAGGTGGTCTATTTTTTTTTTTTTTTCCTTTTTTAATATTTGATATGAGTTTTTTTTTTAAAATTTTATATTTTTTTTTTATATTTTTTTTTTTTTTTGTATATTTTATTTTTTGTATTTTTTTTATTTTATATTTTTTTTTTATTTTATTATTTTTTTTTAAGTTTATATTTTTTTTGTTTATTTTTTTTTTGAATTTTATATTTTTTAATTTTTTATTTTTATTTTTTTTATACATATATTTATAATTTTTATATTTTATTTTTTTTTTATATTATTTAGTATATTTATATTTCATCCTGTTAATTTTGAAGCTAATTTTATATTTTTTCCATTTTTTCCTATTGCTTTTGCTATATTTTTAACTTTTATTTCCATTGTTTTTGTTATTTTTATTAATGATATTCTTGTAATTTCAGCTGGTAACATTGAATTTATTACAAATTTTTTAGGATTTTTATTTCATAAAATTATATCTATTTTTTCTCCACATAATTCTTTAGATATTTTTTTAATTCTTAATCCTTTTATTCCTATACAAGCTCCTATTGGATCTATTCTTTTGTCTTTTGTTTTTACAGCTATTTTTGATCTATATCCAGGATATCTAGATATTGATTTTATTTTTATTATTTTTTTTTTAATTTCTGGTATTTGTTTTTTTAATAGTTCTATTAATATATTATTTTTTGATCTATTAATTAATATTTGATATTCATTTTTTTTTTGTTTAAATTTATATATTAGTCCTATTATTTTTTTACCTATTTTAAAATTTTCTTTTAATATCATATCTTTTTTTAATAATATAGCTTCTAAATTATATCCTATATCTATAGTAATATAATTATTTTTTATTTTTTTTATAAATCCTGATATTGTTTTACCTTTTTTTTTTTTTATTTTTTTTAATATCATTTGTTTTTCAGCTTCTTTCATTTTTTGAATTATTACTTGTTTTGCTATTTGTGTAGCTATTCTATCAAATTTTATTAATTTTATTTTTTTTTTTATATAATCTCCTATTTTTATATTTTTTTTATTTATTTTTTTAATATTTATTTCTTTATTGTAATTTTTTACATTTTTTACTATTATTCATTTTCTATATATATTAAATGTTCCATTTTTTCTATTTATATAAACTTTAATATTTATTTTTTTATTATATTTTTTTTTAATTGCTGTTTCTATAGCTGTTTCTAATGCTTTGAATATTTTTTCTTTTGGTAATGATTTTTCATTAGATACTGCCTCTGTAACTTCTATTATTTCTTTATTCATATTTTTAAAATTTATTTTTTATTAAAATAAAATATATTATTTTATTTTAATATTAATGTATTTTAAACAAAAATATATAAATTTTTATATTTTATTTAAAATTTTAAAAATATAATAATTAATCCCGGGAACGGGATTTGAACCCGTAATTTCATTAAGAAGCTACTTCCTCAAAGTAGTGTGTTTACCTATTTCACCATCCCGGTTTTTTATTAAATTTTTTTTATTTAAATTTTTTTATTATTAATTTTATTTAATATTATTGATATTATAAAAAATATTGTTGATATTATTATTATTATATAATTTAAAGTTTTTTTAATAAATGTTAAATTTGTTTTATTATTTAAGTTTATATTTTTTGAAGATTCAATTATATTATTTTTACTAGGTGATATTATTATTAATGTAATTAAAAATATAGAAATAATAAAAAATATTGTTATAAGTAAAATATACATATTTTTAAATTAATTTTATTATAATTATATTATTTTATTTTATATTTATATTTTTTTTTAATCAAATATAATCTTATTAATTTCTTTATTATTTAGAGTTTCATATTTAATTAATTTATTTTTCATTTTATGTAATATTTTTATATTTTTTTTAAGTATATTCTTAGCTATTTTATAATTTTTATATATTATATTTCTTATTTCTATATCTATATTTTTATGTATATATTCTGAATAATTTTTTATATTATTTATATTTTCATCTTCTTCATCATAATTATATAATAATGGACCTATTTTTTTTGAATATCCTCATTTTGTTACCATATTTTTTGCTATTAATGTTGCTATTTTTATATCATTACTAGATCCAGTAGATACATATTTTTTTCCATATATTATTTCTTCTGCTATTCTTCCTCCATATAAAGTAGATATTTTTGTTTCTAATTTTATTTTATTTGTTAATATATTATCATTTTCTGGCATAAAATATGTAGTTCCTAATGATTGTCCTCTAGGAATTATAGTTACTTTATGTATTGGATCATTTTCAGGTAATAATTTTCCTATTATAGTATGTCCTGATTCATGATATGCTATGGATTCTTTTTGTTTTTTTGTAATAATTAAAGATTTTTTTTTTACACCCATTATTATTTTATCTTTTGCTTTTTCAATTTCTTTCATAGATATTTTTTTTAGATTTTTTTGTGCAGATATTAAAGCTGATTCATTAATTAAATTTGCTAAATCTGCACCTGAAAATCCTGGTGTAGTTTTTGCTATTGTATCTATATTTATATTTTTAGTAGGTTTTTTTTTTAGATGTATTTTAATTATTTCTTTTCTACCTTTTATATCTGGTAAATCTATATTTACTCTTCTATCAAATCTTCCTGATCTTAGTAATGCAGGATCTAATACGTCTGGTCTATTTGTTGCTGCTATTATTATTATTGTTTTTTTTGTATTAAATCCATCCATTTCTACTAGTATTTGATTTAAAGTTTGTTCTCTTTCGTCATGTCCTCCGCTTATTCCAATACCTCTTTTTCTACCTACTGCATCTATTTCATCTATAAATATTATACATGGTGATTTTTTTTTTGCTTCTTTAAACATATTTCTTACTCTTGAAGCACCTACACCTACAAACATTTCAACAAAATCTGATCCAGATATATTATAAAAAGGTACTTTTGATTCTCCTGCTATTGCTTTTGCTAATAATGTTTTTCCAGTTCCAGGTGGACCTATCATTAATATTCCTTTTGGGATTTTTCCTCCTAATTTTTGAAATTTTTTAGGATTTTTTAAAAATTCTACTATTTCTTTTACTTCTTTTTTAGCTTCATTACATCCTGCTATATCTTTAAATTTTATTTTAGTATTTTTTTTAAATATTTTGGCTTTATTATTACCAAAAAATAATGTATTTTTACTGTTTTTTATTTGTTTTATAAACATAGATCATACTATAGTTGTTAATATTATAGGAGTTCATGATATTAATAATGATATGAATATGTTAGGTTTTGTTTTATATTTAGTTTTTATAATAATATTTTTTTTAATTAATTTATCTATTAAATTTATATCATTTATTGGTATATAAGTTTTATATTTTATATTATTTTTTTTTAATATTTTTAATTCTTTTCCATCTATAGTTATTTTTTTGATTTTATTGTTTTTAATATCTGATATAAAATTTGAATAATTAATTTCATTGTAATAATTATTATTTATATTGTTTTTAAAAAGAAAAATAATTAATATTGTTATAGTTAATCAAAATGTTAAATTTTTAATCATTTTTTTTAGAAATTTTAATTTTTTATTTTTTTTTTGTATTTTTTAGCTATTATATATATTTCTTTAGAAAAATAATTAGATGATTGAGGTTTAAATATTTTAATTATATTGAACATATTTTTAATTTTTTTAAAAAATTTAGAGAAATTTTCACCTAAAAATATTTTTATAATTAAATTTCCATTATGTATTAATTTTTTTTTACATAAATTTATTATTGTTTTTATTATTTTTTTGTTTTTTGGATTATCTATTTCTTTTATTCCTGTTATATTTGGTGATATATCTGATATAATGTTTTTTATTTTATATTTTTTAGTTTTTTTTATTATTAAATTAAATATTTTTTTTTTACAAATATTACCTTTAATAAATTTAATATTTTTTTCTTCTTTATTTTTTATTATATCGCAACAAAATATTTTACCTGTATTTTTAATTTTATTTAATATTAGTTTAGTTCAACCTCCTGGTGAACTTCCTAAATTTATTATATTATCATTTTTTTTTATTATTTTATATTTTTTGTTTATTTCAAATAATTTAAATCATGATTTTGATTTTAAATTATATTTTATTGATAGTTTTTTATATTTATATTTTTTATTATTTTTATATTTTTTTTTAAATATCATTTTATTTTTTTTTTTATTATCTTATATTTTATTTTGTATTTATTAATTTTTATTTTAATTATTTAATTTTTTTTTTTTTAATATTTTATTTTATTTAATAAATATATATATATATTTTTATTATTATTTGTTATTTTTTTTTTATTTTTAAATATTTATATATTTTATTTTTTAATTTTTTTATTCCTTTTTTTTTTTTTAATGAGATATATATTATATTTTTTATTTTTATTTTTTTTTTTATTTTTATTTTTATTTTTTTTATTTTTTTTTTTTTTTTTAATTCGCATTTATTAAATATTATTATTTTTTTTATTTTTTTTATTTTTTTTTTATATATTTTTAGTTCTTTATTTATTATTTTTATATTTTTTATATTTTTTTTAGTTTTATTTTTTATTTCTAATAAATATATTATTATTTTACTGTAAATTATATTTTTAAAAAAATTATTTTTTTTATTATATTTTTTAATTTTATTTTTTATTATTGGTGGTGTATCTACTATATTAAATTTAGTTTTTTTATTTTTTATTTTTAAGTTATTTATTTTAGGTTTTTGTGTTGTAAATGGATAATTATTTATTTTTGTGTTTTTTAATGTTAATATTTTAAATAAACTTGATTTACCTGAATTAGGTGTTCCTATTATAAATATGTCAAATTTGTTTATTTGTTCTATTTTTATATTTATATTTTCTCCTTTTTTTCCTTTTGTATATTTTATTGGTGTTCTATTTGTAGATGATTTAAAGTTACTATTTCCTAGTCCTTTTTTTCCTCCTTTCGCTATTAATTTTATTTTATTATTATTATTTAAAATTATAGTTTTTTTTTTTTTTTTATATATTGTTATTTTAGTATTAATAGGTAATTTAATAAATATTGATTTTCCATTTTTACCTGTACAATTTTTTTTTTTTCCATTTTTTCCATTTTCTGAACGTATTATTTTTTTATTTTTTAAATAGTATATTGAATTTATTTTTTTATCAAATATTATATATATATCACCTCCTTTACCTCCATTTCCTCCATCTGGTCCTCCTTTATTTATATATTTATTTCTATAGAAACTTATTATTCCATTTCCTCCTTTTCCTGAAATAATATTTATTTTTATACTTTTATTATATAAATATTTCACTTTTTTATATTACACTTATAATTTTTTTTTTTTTAATTCCTTTTACTTCAAATTTTACTCTACCTTCTTTAATTGCGTATAATGTATAATCTTTTCCACATTTTACATTTTTTCCAGCATGATATTTTGTACCTCTCTGTTTTATAATTATATTACCTGGTTTTACTATTTGATTACCATAACGTTTTATTCCTAGTCTTTTAGATATAGAATCTCTTCCATTTTTAGTTGATCCTCCTGCTTTTTTATGAGCCATTTTTTTTTTCCTTAATTGATATTATTTTTAATATTGTTAAATTTTGTCTATGTCCTATTTTTCTTTTATAATTTTTTCTTCTTTTAAATTTTATTATATTTATTTTTTTATCTTTTATATGTTTTTTAATTTTTGCTAGAATTAAATATTTGTTTTTATCTTTTTTATTTATAATTATTTTATTTTTTTTATTAAATAACATTATTATTTTTAATTTTATAATTTCACCTATATTTTTTTTTATTTTTTCTACTTTTATTTTATTATTTTTTTTAATTTTAAATTGTTTTCCACCTGTTTCTATTATTGCATACATATTTTTTTTTTTTTTTTTTTTTTAAATATTTAATTTTAATTTTATCAAAAAAATATTTTATATAAAAGAATTAATGTATTAATTATATTTAAATTTTTATTTATTTTTTTAATTTATTTTAAAATTTTTTAATTTTTGTTATTATATTATAAATTTTTATTTTAAAATTATTTTTATTTTTTTTATTTTGTATTTTTTTTTTTTTTTTATTTAGGTGTTATATGTGTTTAAATTTTATAGTTGAGGAAATATTATATAAAAATAATATTTTGTTATCTGATATTTCAGATATGATTAGTAGTTTTAGTTTATGTGATTATGGAGATATATATTTTCAAGATTGTTGTGAAGAATATTTATATTTAGAAAATAATAAATTAAAAAGTAATTTTTTAAAATGTACTCAAGGAGTAAGTGTAAGGTTAAATAAAGATGATAAAACGTTTTTTTCATATATTAATGAAATAAATAAAAATAATATATTTAATATTATTAAAAATTTAAATTTAATTATTAAAAATAATATTTTATTTAATAATAAAAAATTGTTTATTATTAATAATAAATTAATTAATAATTTTAATAATTTTATAAATTTTAAATTAAATAAAGATAAAATATCTTTACTTTTTGATTTATATAATTATATAAAAAATAAAGATAAAAGAATAAATTTTATTTCATTAAGTTTATTAAGTAAATATAATTTAATATTAATATCTAATACTGATTATAATATTACTTATGATATTAGACCTTTAATAAAATTATCGATTAAAGTTCAAATAGAAAACAAATTTAATAAAGAAATTGGTATAAGTGGTGGTGGAGGTAATTATGATTTTAATTTTTTATTAAATAAAAAAATTAATAATACTTCTTTAGTATATTATTGAGCAGATGAATCTGTAAGAATTGCTATTAATAATTTAAATGCTTTGAAATCTCCTACAGGAAGTATGCCAGTAGTTTTATCTAGTGGTTCTCCAGGTATATTATTACATGAAGCAATAGGTCATGGATTAGAGTCTGATTTTAATAGAAGAGGTACGTCTTTATTTTATAATAAATTGAACAAAAAGGTTGCTTCTATTAATTGTACTGTTATAGATGATAATAGTATTAAAGAAAAAATAGGTTCATCCAGTATAGATGATGAAGGTATAGTTTGTCAGAAAAGAATTTTAATTAAAAATGGTTTTTTAGTATCTTATTTATTAGATAGGTTGAATGCTCGTTTAATGAATTTAAAACCTAATGGTTGTGGTAGAAGGGAGTCGTTTAATAGTTTACCTATTCCTAGAATGAGTAATACATATTTATTACCTGGTAATTATAAAGCTAATGATATAATAAGTAGTGTAGATTATGGAATTTATATAGCTAATTTATCTGGTGGTCAAGTAGATATAAGTTCAGGTAATTTTGTTTTTACTATATTAGAAGGTTATTTGATTAAAAGTGGTAGAATTTTATATCCAATTAAAAAATCTACTTTAATAGGTTCATCTTTAAATATTATGAAAAATATAAGTATGGTAGGTGATGATTTATTATTTGATTATGGTATAGGTGTTTGTGGTAAAGATAATCAAAATGTTTCTGTTAGTGTTGGTCAACCTACTTTAAAGGTAGATTTAATGACAGTTGGTGGTTTAAATTAAATTAAATTAAATTTTTATATTATGTTAAAATTAAAAAATTGTAATAAGAAAAATTTATGGTTTTTATTAAATGCTAAAAATAAAATTTTAGGTAGATTATCTACTATTATATCTTATTTATTGATAGGTAAATATAATAGTAATTTTAAATCTAATATTATAAATGGAGGTTATGTAGTAGTAATTAATTCTGATAATATTATTGTTACAGGTAATAAATTTAATGATAAAATTTATTATAAACATAGTGGTTATATAGGTGGTTTAAAAAAAATATTTTATAAAAATATGTTTATAAATAATTCTAAAAATATTATTAGATTATCTGTTAAAGGTATGCTTCCTAAAAATACTTTAGGTTCTTTAATGATTAAGAGATTAAAAATTTATAATAATAATTTTCATAATCATAATTCTCAAAAATTAATTTTAATAGATTAAAGTTTATATGATGATTTATAGTACAGGTAGAAGAAAAACATCTTCAGCAAGGATATTTATGACTAAAGGTGTTGGTTTAATTAAAATTAATAATTTATTATTAGATAAATATTTTAGTTTAATTAAATACAAGTTTAATATTATTAAAGTTTTAAAAATTAAAGATAATTTATTTATAGATAATTTTAATTATTTTATAACGGTGAGAGGTGGTGGATTATCTAGTCAATCTATTGCTATAAGACATGGTATAAGTAGGGCTATATTGAAGTATGATAATAGTTTAAAGAAAAAATTAAGATTATTAGGTTTTATTACAAGGGATAGTAGAAAAGTAGAAAGAAAGAAATATGGTTTTAGAAAATCTCGTTGTAAACCTCAATATTCTAAACGTTAATTATATATATGATTTTATCTTTTAATTCTAGTCCTATTATTAAACAGTATTTAAATATTAAGAAAAATTATAAAAATATTTTATTATTTTATCAAGTAGGAGATTTTTATGAATTATTTTTTGATGATGCTAAAAAAATATCTAATTTATTAAATTTAAAATTATCTTTTAAAAAATTTGTTAAATATAAAAGTGTTCCTATGTCAGGTATACCTGTTCATTGTTATAAAAAATATTTAATAAAATTGATAAAATTAGGTCAATCTGTTGCTATTTGTAATCAAATAGATAATTTAATAGGTAAAAATAATTTAAAATATAGAAAGGTAGTTAAAATAATTACTCCAGGTACTATTTCAGAAAATTATTTTTTAAATAAAAAAAAGTATAATTATATAGTATCTATATGAAAAAAATCTAGTAATTGTTTTAGTATGTCTTTTTTAGATATTTTTAGTGGTAAATTTTATATAATTATTTTAAATAGTTTATATGAACTTAAAATAGAGTTATTAAAAAATAAACCTTCGGAAATTATTTATTATAAATATAATTTTGATATTTCTTTTTTATTAAATAGTTTTAATTGTTTTAGTTCTATTTCTAAAAATTTTTTTAATTATAAAAAATGTTTAAATATTTTATTAAGTCAATTTAATATATTAGATTTAAATTGTTTTAATTTAAATATTAAAGATAAATATATAATTATATCTTTGGGTAGTTTATTAGGATATGTAAAATATACTCAATTTATTGATTTAATTCATATTAATAATATAATTTTAATAAATAAATTAGATTATATTTATATAGATTATAATTCTTTGGTAAATTTAGAAATTATAGATTCTGATAACAAAAAGTTTACATTATTATATTTTTTAGATTCTACTTTAACTCCTATGGGTGGACGTTTATTAAGAAAATGGTTAATTAATCCTTTATTAGATTTAAATATTATTAATTATAGACATGATATAATGAATTTAATATGATTTAATAATGATAAATTTAGGTTTAATTTAAAAAATATAGGTGATTTAGAAAGAATAATAGGTAGAATTTGTTTAAAAAATGTTAATTCTAAGAATTTAATAAATTTAAAATATTATTTTGGTTATTTATTGAATATAATAGATTTAATAAATTTTAGTAATTTTATTAAATATAAAAATTTTTTTAGTTTTTTAAAAAAGAAAAATATTATAACTTATATTATTAATTTAATTAATAGTTCTATTGTTAATCCTAAAGATGATTCAGATAATTTAATATTAACAGGTTATAATATTAAATTAGATAAATATAAGAAGTTTAATTTTGGTAGTATTAATTATATAAATAATTTAGAAATAAATGAAAGATATAAAACTAAAATAAGTAATTTAGTTATTAAATATAGTAAATTATATGGTTATTATATTAAAATAAATAAAAAAGATTTAAAATTAGTTCCTGATTATTATATTGAATATAATTCTTATAAAAATTATAAAATATTTTCTTTTTCTAAATTAAAAAAATTTGAAGTTAAATTATTTAATATTAAAAAAAAAATTTTATTATTGGAAAAACATATTTTTGATAAAATTTTAAATAAGATTATTAAATATATAATTGATTTGAGATTTATTTCTGATTTTATTTCTGAATTAGATGTATTGTCAAATTTTGTTTATAAGTCTATAAATTTTAATTTTAGTAAACCTATATTTGTTAATGATTCTTATTTAAAAATTATTAATGGTAGTCATCCTGTTTTACACGGTATATTAAAAGATAAGTTTATTACTAATAACATATTAATTAATAATGATATTAGAACTTTATTAATTACAGGTCCTAATATGGGTGGTAAAAGTACTTATATGAGACAAATTGCTATTATTTGTATAATGGCTTATATAGGTTGTTATATACCTGTTAAAAAAGCTTATATAGGTATTATAGATAAAATTTTAACTAGAATAGGGTTTTCGGATAATATATTATTTAATAAATCTACTTTTATGGTAGAAATGTTAGATGTGTCTTATATTATTAATAATTCTACTAAAAATAGTTTAGTTATAATAGATGAAATGGGAAGAGGTACTTCATATTATGAAGGTATATCTTTAGCATGATCTTGTTTAAATTATATTTCTAAATATATTAAATGTATTACATTATTTTCTACTCATTTTTATGAATTAATAAATATAGGTAAATTAAATTATAATATTAAGAGTATATATTTTGATTATATAAAATTAAATAATAATATTATTTTTTTATATAAAATTAAAAATGGTATTTGTAATAATAGTTGTAGTTTTTATATAGCTAAAAAATCAGGTATCCCTAAGTCTGTAATAGATGTTTCTTTGTTAGTATTTAAAAGATTAAAATTTTTATTAAATTATAATAATATTTTTTTAAATAATATAGATTTAAATAAAAAATATATAAAAATATTTAATATTATAAATTCAATTAAAAATGATTTATCTTTAAAAGATTTATTAATAAAGATAAAAAAAATTAAGAAACTTTTATAAGAAATAAAAATATGAAGGTATTTAAATATGTATAATTATGAAATAGTTTTTTTAGTTTATCCTGATAAGACTATGTATATAGAAAATATATTAAATTATTATATAAATTTTGTTAATAATAAAAATGGTAAAGTACATAGATTTGAGGATTGAGGTTTAAGATATTTGTCATATTCAATTAAAAATATGTATAAAGCTCATTATATATTAATGAATATAGAAATAGATAAAGTAAATATTAAAGAAATGGAAAAGAATTTTATATATAATGATAGTATATTAAGATTTATTATATTAAAAAAAAAATTTACTGAGATTAATTCTTCAGTAATGAATAGAAAGGTTAGTAAATTAAATTTTAATTTAATTAGAAAATAGTTTTTATTAATTAGGTGGTTAAATGAATTTTTATATAAAAAAAAATTATAATTTTAAAAATAAGGATTTAATAGATTATAAAAATATTGATTTTTTAAAACAATATATTACAGAATGTTATAAGATTATTCCTTGTAGGGTAACAGGTATTTCATCTAAATATCAAAGAAAATTATCTAAATGTATTAAGATAGCTAGGTATTTATCTTTATTACCATATACTGATTTACATAAATAATTTTTTTAGGTTAATTAAAATGTTTAGAATTAAAGTTTTAATTATAGATAAAAATAGTTTATTTTTTGGTAAAGTTTTGTTTGTTAAACCAGGTTTTGCTAGAAATTATTTAATACCTTATGGAAAAGCAGTTAATGCTTCTTCTAATAATTTAATTAAATTTAATAAAAGTAATTTAAATATTAATAATAGTAATTTTGGATTTAATTTAGATAAATTTAATTATTTATATAAAAAAATAATTTCATTATCTCCTTTAAATTTAAAATTAAGATGTGATTATAAAAATAAGCTGTTTGGTTCTATAAAAAATATTGATATTAAAAATATTTTTTTAGATAAGTTAAATATTAAAATTTCAAAAAAATGTATAATTTTACCTAATGGACCTATAAAATATTTAGGTAATTATATTATTAAAATTTCTTTATATAAAAATAATATTTTTGATTTTTTAATTAATGTAATTAAGTTAAATTCATAATTTTTTTTTTATTTTATAAAATATTTTAATTTATTTAAAATATTTTATAAAATATTTTATAAAATATCTTGTTTTATTTTTTTTTTCTGTTATATTTAATTATGTTTGTTGTTTACTAATTGTATTTATATATAGTTAGTTAGTTCTTTAAAATAAATAATTTTGCGGATATATAAAACATATTACATATATTTAAAATATTTTAGTATTTAAAGTATAGTTAGTTTGTTTTGAAGAGTTTGATCATGGCTCAGATTGAACGCTAGCGGCAAGCTTAACACATGCAAGTCGAACGGCAACATAAAAGTTTTACTTTTGATGGCGAGTGGCGAACGGGTGAGTAATATTTGAGAATCTACCTTAAGAAGGGGGATAACCATTGGAAACGATGGCTAATACCGCATGAAGTTAAATTTTTTTGTTTAATTAAAGTAGGGGATTCTTAAAGGAACCTTATGTCTTAAGATGAGCTCAAACAAGATTAGCTAGTAGGTAGGGTAAGAGCCTACCTAGGCAATGATCTTTAGCTGGTCTGAGAGGATGGCCAGCCACACTGGAACTGAGATACGGTCCAGACTCCTACGGGAGGCAGCAGTGGGGAATATTGCACAATGGGGGAAACCCTGATGCAGCTATGCCGCGTGTATGATGAAGGCCTTAGGGTTGTAAAATACTTTCAGTAAGGAAGAAGAATTATATAATAATACTATATATTTTTGACGTTACTTACAAAAGAAGCATCGGCTAACTCCGTGCCAGCAGCCGCGGTAATACGGGGGATGCAAGCGTTAATCGGAATTACTGGGCGTAAAGAGCATGTAGGTGGTTTGTTGTGTCAGATTTGAAATCCCTAAGCTTAACTTAGGAATAATATTTGAAACTAACAAACTAGAGTATCGTAGAGGAAGGTGGAATTCCAGGTGTAGCGGTGAAATGCGTAGATATCTGGAGGAATATCAGTGGCGAAGGCGGCCTTCTGGACGAATACTGACACTTAAGTGCGAAAGCGTGGGGAGCAAACAGGATTAGATACCCTGGTAGTCCACGCTGTAAACGATGTCAACTTGAAGGTTGTGATTTTTAAATTATGGCTTTCGTAGCTAACGCGTTAAGTTGACCGCCTGGGGAGTACGACCGCAAGGTTAAAACTCAAATGAATTGACGGGGGCCCGCACAAGCGGTGGAGCATGTGGTTTAATTCGATGCAACACGCAGAACCTTACCTGGTCTTGACATCCAGCGAATTTTGTAGAAATATAAAAGTGCTTTTTTAAAGAACGCTGAGACAGGTGCTGCATGGCTGTCGTCAGCTCGTGTTGTGAAATGTTGGGTTAAGTCCTGTAACGAGCGCAACCCTTGTTCTTTGTTGCCAACAGGTAATGCTGGGAACTCAAAGAAGACTGCCAATGACAAATTGGAGGAAGGTGGGGATGACGTCAAGTCATCATGGCCCTTACGACCAGGGCTACACACGTGCTACAATGGCATATACAAAGGGTAGCGAACTTGTAAAAGTAAGCCAATCTCATAAAGTATGTCTTAATTCGGATTGAAGTCTGCAACTCGACTTCATGAAGTCGGAATCGCTAGTAATCGTGAATCAGAATGTCACGGTGAATACGTTCTCGGGCCTTGTACACACCGCCCGTCACACCATGGAAGTGCGTTGCAAAAGAAATAAATAATTCAACCCAATTTGGGAGATAGTTTATCACTTTGTGATTCATGACTGGGGTGAAGTCGTAACAAGGTAACCGTAGGGGAACCTGCGGTTGGATCACCTCCTTATATTTATATAATGTAATTTGTTTTTTATTCGTAAAATTATTTATTATTACGTGATGATTGTTGTCCTCTTCGTCTAAAGGTTTAGGACATCGCTCTTTCACGGCGGTAACAGGGGTTCGAATCCCCTAGAGGACGTTTGTTCTGTAAAAATTTATTAAACATTTTAAAGTTGTGAAGTTAAGTAATAAAGCATATATGGTGGATGCCTAGGCAATCAGAGGCGATGAAGGACGTGTTAATCTGCGAAAAGTGTCGATGAGTTGATAAAAAGCGATATTAATCGGCAATTTCCGAATGGGAAAACCTAATATAATTAACATTATATTATTATTAATTGAATAAATAGATTAATAAGGCGAACCAAGAGAACTGAAACATCTAAGTATCTTGAGGAAAAGAAATCAATTGAGATTCTCTTAGTAGTGGCGAGCGAAAAGGGATTAGCTAGAGTATATATATTAAATTTTTATATTATTAGAATAATTTGGAAAAATTAACGATACAAGGTGATAGTCCTGTATATTAAAATATATTAATTTATTTACTTATTAAGTAGGGCGAGACACGAGAAATCTTGTCTGAAGATAGGGGGACCATCCTCTAAAGCTAAATACTACTGATTGACCGATAGTGAACTAGTACCGTGAGGGAAAGGTGAAAAGAACCCCGGTTAGGGGAGTGAAATAGAACCTGAAACCGTATATGTACAAGCAGTAGGAGCATTTAATTGAATGTTACTGCGTACCTTTTGTATAATGGGTCAGCGAGTTATATTTTGTAGCAAGGTTAACTTTTAATAAGGTAGCCGTAGGGAAACCGAGTCTTTATAGGGCGTTAGTTGCAGGATATAGACCCGAAACCCGGTGAGCTAACTATGAGCAGGTTGAAGATAAGGTAATACTTATTGGAGGACCGAACTGACTGATGTTGAAAAATCAGCAGATGACTTGTGGTTAGGGGTGAAAGGCCAATCAAACCGGGAGATAGCTGGTTCTCCTCGAAAACTATTTAGGTAGTGCCTTACGAATTAATCTTTAGGGGTAGAGCACTGTTTCAGTTAGGGGATCTTCCAGATTTACCAATCTGACGCAAACTCCGAATACTAAAGAATTTTATCGTAGGAGACACACATTGGGTGCTAAGATCCAATGTGGAAAGGGAAACAGCCCAGATCGCAAGCTAAGGTCCCAAAATTATGGTTAAGTGGTAAACGAAGTGAGAAGGCTTATACAGCTAGGATGTTGGCTTAGAAGCAGCCATCATTTAAAGAAAGCGTAACAGCTCACTAGTCTAGTCATCTTGCGCGGAAGATTTAACGGGGCTAAATCATATACCGAAGCTGCGACAATAATTTAAGTTTAATTTTTAATTATTGGGTAGAGGAGCGTTCTGTAAGTTGTAGAAGATATATTGTAAAATGTATTGGAGATATCAGAAGTGAGAATGCTGACATGAGTAACGATAAAGTAGGTGAAAAACCTACTCGCCGAAAAACTAAGGTTTCCTACCCAACGTTAATCGGGGTAGGGTTAGTCGATACCTAAGGTGAGGCTGAAAAGCGTAATCGATGGATAACAGGTTAATATTCCTGTACTTGGTATTATTAGTGATGGGATGACGAAGAAGGTTAGATTAGCCGGACATTGGATTTTCGGTTTAAGTGTGTAGATATATATTTAGGAAAATCCGAATATTTTTTATCGAGACATTATGACTAAACTTTTAAGTTAAAGTAATTTATACCATGCTTCCTAGAAAAGTCTCTAAACGTTATAATAATATTAAATCGTACTATAAACCGACACAGGTGGTTAAGTAGAGAATACTAAGGCGCTTGAGAGAACTCGGGTAAAGGAACTAGGCAAAATAGTGCCGTAACTTAGGGAGAAGGCACACTAATATTAGGTGATGAAATTTACTTTTTTAGCTGAAATTAGTCTAAGATAAATGCTGGCTGCAACTGTTTATTAAAAACACAGCACTGTGCAAACACGTAAGTGGAAGTATACGGTGTGATGCCTGCCCGGTGCCGGAAGGTTAATAAAGAAGGTTAAAGTTTTACTTGAAGCTTTTGATTGAAGCCCCGGTAAACGGCGGCCGTAACTATAACGGTCCTAAGGTAGCGAAATTCCTTGTCGGGTAAGTTCCGACCTGCACGAATGGCATAATGATGGCCAGACTGTCTCTACCCGAGACTCAGTGAAATTGAAATTGCTGTGAAGATGCAGTGTACCTGCGGCAAGACGGAAAGACCCCGTGAACCTTTACTATAGCTTAATATTGAATATTGAATTTTAATGTGTAGAATAGGTGGGAGATTGTGAAGTAAGAATGCTAGTTTTTATGGAGTCAACAGTGAAATACCACCCTTTAATTTTTATTATTCTAACCATTTTCCGTTATCCGGGATTGGGACAGTGTTTGGTGGGTAGTTTGAC
Source organism: Candidatus Stammera capleta (assembly GCA_036884335.1). GTDB lineage: Bacteria > Pseudomonadota > Gammaproteobacteria > Enterobacterales > Enterobacteriaceae > Stammera > Stammera capleta_AG. Next base: position 31,941 of record CP145599.1, read on the forward strand.
TGGGGCGGTCTCCTCCTAAAGAGTAACGGAGGAGTACAAAGGTCAGCTAATTACGGTCGGAAATCGTAATTTTAGTGCAAAGGCATAAGCTGGCTTAACTGTGAGCGTGACAACGCGAACAGATGCGAAAGCAGGTCTTAGTGATCCGGTGGTTCTGTATGGAAAGGCCATCGCTCAACGGATAAAAGGTACTCCGGGGATAACAGGCTGATATCGCCCAAGAGTTCATATCGACGGCGGTGTTTGGCACCTCGATGTCGGCTCATCACATCCTGGGGCTGTAGTCGGTCCCAAGGGTATGGCTGTTCGCCATTTAAAGTGGTACGCGAGCTGGGTTTAGAACGTCGTGAGACAGTTCGGTCCCTATCTGCCGTGGGCGTAGGAAATTTGAAAGGATCTGCTTCTAGTACGAGAGGACCGAAGTGGGTGTACCTCTGGTGTTCGGGTTGTTATTCCAATAGCATTGCCCGGTAGCTAAGTACATAAAAGATAAGTACTGAAAGCATATAAGTACGAAACTTACCTTAAGATTAAATTTCCCAGAAAATTTTTATTAAATTTTCCTAAAGGATTGTTATAGACTATGACGTTGATAGGTCAGATGTGTAAGCATAGTGATATGTTGAGCTAACTGATACTAATAATCCGTGAGTCTTAACTTCACAACTTTAAAATGTTTTAATATCTGGCAACAATAGCATAATGGTACCACCTGATTCCATTTCGAACTCAGAAGTGAAATATTATAGCGCTGATGGTAGTGTAAGATTTTTCTTATGTGAGAGTAAGTAATTGCCAGATATAGAATAATTTGGTACGATAGTTCAGTAGGTTTAGAATACCAGCCTGTCACGCTGGGGGTCACGGGTTCGAGTCCCGTTCGTACCGATAATTATTTTAAATTTATAGATTTTATGGTATATAAAGATAGATATAAAAATAATTTAATATGAATAGATTTAGAAATGACTGGATTAAATCCAAATATTAATAAAATAATTGAAATAGCTACTTTAATTACAGATGTTAATTTAAATATTATTGTTAAAGGTCCTAATTTAGTTATATATCAAAAAGATAAGTATTTAATTAATATGAATAAATGAAGTTTTAAAACTCATACTAAAACTGGTTTATTAAATAAAGTTAAAAAGAGTTTTATTAATGAATTTATCGCAGAAAAGTTAACTATTAATTTTTTAAAAAATTATATAAATAAAAAATGTTCTCCTATATGTGGAAATACTGTTGCTCAAGATAGAAGATTTTTGTTTAAATATATGCCTAAATTAGAATCTTATTTTAATTATAGATATATAGATGTAAGTGTATTTAAAGAATTGTTTAATAGATGAATGCCTAATTTTAATAATTTTAATAAAAAAAATACACATAAAGCTTTATATGATATAAAAGAATCAGTAAATGAATTGTTATATTATAAATTTTTTTTAAGTAAATATATTAGAATATTATAATTTTGCGGAAATAGCTCAATAGGTAGAGCATAACCTTGCCAAGGTTAAGGTTACGAGTTCGATTCTCGTTTTCCGCTTTTTAATATATTTTAATTTTTAATATTTTTAAATTATATATTATATTATGAGTGATATTAAAATTTTACCTTATGATACAATTAAAAAAATATCTTCTGGTGAATTAGTATATAAACCTTTTCTTATATTAAAAGAGTTATTAGAAAATAGTTTAGATGCTAAATCTTCATTTTTAAAAATTTATTTTAAAAATAAAGGAATGGATTTAATAAAAGTTGTAGATAATGGTTTAGGTATAAGTAGAAATAATTTATTAATGTGTATAAAAAATAATAGTACCAATAAAATTTTTTTTTTTTAAAGATTTATATTATTTAAATAGTTTTGGTTTTAGAGGTCAAGCTTTATCTACAATAAGTAGTATATCTAATTTTTATATATCTTCTAATTGTATTAATCAAAATGTTGGTTGATTGTTATTTAATAATTATAATAATTTATCAAAATTTTATATTAAACCTGTATCTCATAATATTGGTACTATAGTTTCTGTTAAAAATATATATTTAAATATTCCTTTTAAAAGAAATAAGTTATTTTTATGTTTGAATTATGAATGATTATTAATTAAAAAATTTATAAATTATTTTATTTTATGTAATTATAAAATTTCTTTTAATATATTTAATAATAATAAATTAATTAATAGTTATATTTATAATGTTTTAGATAAAAAAAATTCTATTATTAATAGAATTATTAATTTTTATGGAAATATAAGTAAAAAATATTATGTTAAAATATTTGGTGATTATTGATATTTTTATGGTTTTTTTTTATTTTTTAATAAAATTAAAAAAATTAATATAATATTTATTAATAATAGAATTATTAACAAAGATAATTTTTTATTTAAGGTTTTTAATGATTTTATATTTAATATTTTTAATTTTAAAAAATTATCATATATTTTTTATTTTTTTATAGAATATAAATATATAAATATAAATATTTGTCCTAGTAAAAGTAAAATTTTATTTTTAGATAATTTAAAATTATATAATTCTATTTATAAAAATTTATTATTTTATTTTAAAAATAATAAATTATTTAATATATTTAGTAATGATATTAATTATTTTAATTATAATAAAAATATTTTTAAAAATTATTATTATTTTAAAGAATTAAACAATAAGAATTATTTACAATTTTTTTTAATTAATTTAGGAAAAGTAATAAATATTATTAATAATAAATATTTATTATCTATAAAGAATAATTACATATTAGTTTCTAATTTATATTATATTTTTTATTATTTTAATATTTTAGTTATAAAAAATAAATTTTATAATTTGATTTGAACTAAAAATATATTAATAATATTTAGTATAGATAAATTATTTATTAATATTAATAAATATATTATTAATTTACTAAAAAATTTAGGTTTTTATTTTATTATTGATATTAATGAATTAATAGTTAAATTTTTTAAAATACCTTTATTTTTAAATAATTTTAATTTAAAAAAATTTTTATTAAATTTAGATAAATTTTTATATGATAAAAAAAATTTTAATATAATTAATATTATTTATTGAATTAAAAATTTTGTATTTATGTATAAAAATTTTAATATTAGTGAATCTATTATATTAATAAGTAATTTTTTTAATATTATTAATAATATTAGTTTTAATAAAAAAATTTTTAGATTTTTTGATTTAAATGATTTATTATAATTATATTTATGTTTAATTTAATTAAAAATTTTAATAATAATAATGTTTTTTGTATAATTGGACCTACTTTAGTAGGTAAAAGTTTTATATCAATGGAGTTATATAAATATTTTCCTTTTGAAATAATAAGTGTAGATTCTGCTTTAGTTTATAAATTTATGAATATAGGAACTGATAAACCTTCTTTTAATAAATTAAAAAAATATCCTCATAGATTAATTGATATTATTGATCCTAAATATTTTTATTCTGTAAATAATTTTTTTTTTGATGTAATAAAAAATATTTATGAAGTTATTTATATTAATAAAAAGATACCTTTATTAGTAGGAGGTACAATGATGTATTATAATGTTTTATTTAATGGTTTAAATATTTTACCTAAATCTAATTTAAATATTAGAAATCATATAGAATCTTTATTTATTAAATATGGAAATAAATATGTTTATAATATTTTAAATAAATTAGATAATAATATATGTAAAAATATACATTTTAATGATAAATATAGAATTATGAGAAATTTAGAAATATATTTATTATCAGGTAAAAAAATTTCTTTTTTAAAAAATAAATCTAAATTAAAACTTGATTTAAATTTTATTAAAATAGTATTATTATTTGATCATGATATTAATTATATAAATTTAATTAAAAAAAGACTTTATAGAATGTTAAATAAAAATTTTAAAAATGAAGTTTTATATTTATATAATAGAGGAGATTTAAATATTAATAATTCTTCTATAAAATGTATTGGTTATAAACAAATGTGATTATATATAGATAATAAAATTAATTATATAAATATGATAAATGAAATAATAAATAAAAATTTATTATTAATTAAAAATCAATTTAAATGAATTAAAAAATGGTATAATAATAGTTATATAGTTTATAATAATATATATTGTTTAAAAAATATTATAAATTATATAGAGTCTTTAATTTAGTTATTTATTTTTTATGAAAAATATTTTAGATTTAAGTTATATTAATAAATGTTTATTAATTTTTATTAAAATAAGAAATAAAAATAATTTACATGATATTAATGAATTTAAGAAATTAGTTATATCATCTAATTTTAAAATAATTAAGTTTGTAGAATTTTATATTAAAAAACCTAATATTAAATATTATATAGGTTTAGGTAAATTAATTAAATTAAAATATTTTATTAATAAATATAATTTATTTTTTGTTTTATTTAATGTTATTTTAAAAAATAGTCAAGAAATAAATTTAAAAAAATTTTTAAATTGTAGAATTTTTGATATAAATAATATTATATTAAATATTTTTAGAATTAAAGCTAAGACTTATTTTGGTAAGTTACAAGTTGAATTGGCATATTTAAATTATTTAAGTACAAGATTAGTTAATAAATGAAGTCATTTAGAACGTCAAAGGGGTAATATTAAAAATATATCAGGTCCTGGAGAAAAACAAATAGAAATTGATAAAAGAATAATAAAAAATAAAATAAATAATATTAAAAAAAAATTATTTAATATTAAAAATCAAAAAATTAAAAGTAATAAATTAAGAATTAAAAGTAATTTTTTTACTATTTCATTAGTAGGTTATACTAATTCAGGTAAATCTACATTATTTAATTTATTGACTAATTCTAAATTAGATATAGAAAATAAATTTTTTACTACATTAGATACTTATATTAAAAGATTTAAAAATAAATTTAATATTAATAAAATTTTAATTTCTGATACTATTGGTTTTATAAAAAATTTACCTAAAGAATTATTTAATTCTTTTGAATCTACATTAGAAGAAATAAATAATTCTGATTTAATATTTCATATTGTAGATTTTTCTAATTATTTTTATAAAGATAATTTAAATGTTGTTAATAATATATTAAAAAGAGTTTTAAATAAAAAAATACCTATTGTTTATATTATGAATAAAATAGATAAATTATATAATTTTTTACCTAAATTAGATTTTAAGTTAAGAAAAATATGAATTTCAGCTAAATATAAATTAGGTATAAATTTTATTATTAAGTATATAGATTTTTTTTTTAAAAGATTTTATAAGATTTTTAAATTTTTTTTACCTTTTAATTTAAATAATAATTTTAATAGTTATTTATATAAAAATAATTATATTTATAGAAAAATTTATTTATTAAATAATTATGAAAAATATTATATTTATTTAAAAATGACTAATATAGAATTTAATAATTTATTAAAAATTTATCCTTTTATTTTAAATTATATGGTTATTTAAAGTGAATATATTTTTTTATGGAATTAATGTTGTTAAAAATTTAATAAAATTTAAACATAAATGTATTAAATGTATATATTTATATAAATATAGAAATGATATTAAGTTTTTAAATATAAAAAAATTAGCTAATAAATATTTAGTTAAATTAAATTTAGTTGATAAGAAATATTTTAATTTTTTATCAAATAAAAATATTAATCATCAAAATATTATATCTTATATTAATAAAAATATTTTTAATTTTAATAATGAAAAATTTATTAATATGTTAAATAAAAAAAAATTTTTATTTTTATTAATTTTAGATAGAATAATTGATCCTTATAATTTAGGTTCATGTATAAGAAGTGCTGTAGCTTTTGGTGTTGATATAATATTAATTAATAAAAGAAATTCTGTTTCTATATATAATAATAGAGTTCATAAATCATCTTTGGGATCTATTTATAAAATAAAAATATTACAAGTTAATAATATATCTAAAATTATAGATTTTTTAAAAAATGATTATTTTTTTTATATAATTGGTACTTGTTTAAAATCTAAAAATTTATTAAATAATTTTAATTTTGATTTTAATTTTAAAGGTTTAGCTTTAATTTTAGGTTCTGAAAGTTCAGGTATTAAAAATAATATTAAAAATAAATGTAATATTTTATTAAAAATATTAACTAAAAATGTTAATTCTTTAAATGTATCTGTAGCAAATGGTATATTGTTATATAATTTATTATTATATATAAAAAAATAAAAAAAAAAATAAATAAATTATTTTATTATATATTTTTTTTTAAATAATTTTGGTTTTGAATTATAAATATCTTTTATATAATTTATTTTTTTTCCATTTATTTGTATTTTAGTTATTCTTAAAATATTTTTAGAAGTTTGAATATCTAAATATTTTTTATTATATTTTATAATTTGTCCTATTTTATATTTTTTTTTTTTTTTTATTATTTTTACTTTTCATATAAATATTATATATTTTTTATAATAAAAAAATGTTTTAGGTCATAAATAAAAAGCTCTAATTTGTCTTTCTATTTCTTTTGCTTTTTTTTTTCAATTTATTTTTCCTTTTATTTTATATATTTTTTTTGTATATGTTGATTTTTTTATGTTTTGTTTTTTATATTTAATTTTATTTTTTTTTATTATTTTAAAAAATTTAATTAATAATTTTAAAGATAAATTAGTTAATTTTTTATATAAACTAATATATGTTTCTTTTTTTTTTATTTTATATTTTTTTTGTAATATTATTTTTCCTTCATCTATTTTTTTATTTATTTTTATTAAAGTAACTCCTGTAATTTTATAATTATTTAAAATAGAATATTGTATTGGTGATGGTCCTTTTAGTTTAGGTAATAGAGATGGATGTATATTAAAACATCCTATTTTAGGTTTTTTAATTATATATTTTGATATTTTTAAACCAAAACATATTATTATTATTAAATATAGATTGTTTGATTTTATTTTATTTTTAAATATATTATTAATTTGTTTATTGTTTTTTATTTTAAATATTTTTATATTTTTATATTTAGATAATTTACAAACTATATCGTTTTTTTTTGTTATTATATAATTTATTTTATATATATTTTTTTTTATTATATTTTTAAATTGATAATATGCTATTTTTTGAGTTCCTATTAATATTATTTTTTTTTTTTTTTTTTTTATCATTTTTTTTTATCTATTATTAATTTACCTTTTAAATGATCTATTTCATGTTGTATACAAATTGATATTAAATTTTTATATTTAAATTTTAATTTTTTTCCATTTAAATTATATGTAGATATTATTATTTTATTATACCTTTTAGTTTTAAATATTTTATTAGGTATAGAAAGACAAGATTCTTTAGTTTTTATTTTTTTTTTTTTATATATTATTTTTGGATTTATTAATATTATTTTATTATTATTATAATTTATAACTACTAATGATTTATTAATATTTACTTGGTTTGAAGCTAATCCTATACCATTATAATATTTTAATGAATTAAACATATTTATTACATTTTGTTTAATTTTATTATTAAAAACTTTTACTTTTTTTGTTTTTTTTCTTAATATTTTATTAGGATATATAATTAATTTTAGAATATTCATATATTTTTATTTAAATTACCCAAGGCGGGATTTGAACCCGCACAGTTATTTTAAACTAAGGGATTTTAAGTCCCTTGTGTCTACCTATTTCACCACTTGGGTGTTTTAGGCGTGTCTCGGAATTGAACCGAGTTAGGTGGGTTTGCAATCCACTGCATTACCAATTTGCTAACACGCCATTTATATTTTATATTATTTTAATATTAAAATAAATTTTTTATTTAATTTATTATATAATTTTAATTATATTTTAATATTAATTATATAATATATATATTATAATTTAAATAAAATATTAAAAATTATTTTTTATATTTATTTATATTTTATTATTTATTGAGATAAATTTTAATGATTACTATTAATCAATTAGTTCGTAAATCAAGAAAAAATAAAAAATTTAAAAATAATGTTCCTGCATTATGTAAATGTCCTCAAAAAAGAGGTGTATGTGTAAAAGTATATACTACAACACCAAAAAAACCTAATTCTGCTTTAAGAAAGGTATGCAGAGTTCGTTTAACTAATGATATTGAAGTTACAGCATATATACCTGGAGAAGGTCATAATTTACAAGAACATTCTGTAGTTTTAATTAGAGGAGGAAGAGTTAAGGATCTTCCTGGTGTAAGATATCATGTAGTAAGAGGTGCATTAGATTGTTCAGGAGTAAAAAATAGAAGTAGATCTAGATCAAAATATGGAGTTAAAATTAAATAATAATTATTAATTTTGAGGTTTTTGTGTCTCGTCGTCATATATTTAATAAAAAAAAAATTATTCCAGATTTAATATATAATTCTGAATTAGTTTCTAAATTTATTAATTTATTAATGTTAAATGGTAAAAAATCTATAGCTGAAAAAATATTATATAATTCTTTAAATATTTTAAAATCTAAATTTAAAAAAAGTAGAATAGAATTATTAGAATTGGCTATTAATAATGTTAAACCAATAGTAGAAATTAAAAAAAGAAGGGTAGGTGGTACTACATATCAAATACCAATTGAAGTTAGACCTTCAAGAGGTAATACTTTAGCTATGCGTTGAATAATTTTATCAGCTAGAAAAAGATCAAAAAATAAAATGTTATTAAATTTATCTGAAGAATTATTAGAAGCTATTAATAATAGAGGTTTAGCTGTTAAAAAAAGAGATGAAGTTCATAAAATAGCTGAAGCTAATAAAGCTTTTGCTCATTATAGATGATAAAATTAAGAGGAATTTAATGTGTCGAATAACTTCTATATCTAAATATAGAAATATAGGTATAAGTGCTCATATAGATGCTGGAAAAACTACTACAACAGAAAGAATATTATTTTATACTGGTGTAAATTATAAAATTGGTGAAGTTCATGATGGTACTGCAACTATGGATTGAATGATACAAGAACAAGAAAGAGGTATAACAATTACATCTGCAACTATTACAGCTTTTTGATCTGGAACTTTTAATCAATATGATTCTCATAGAATTAATATAATAGATACACCTGGTCATGTTGATTTTACTATTGAAGTAGAAAGATCAATGAGAGTATTAGATGGTGCAATAATGATATATTGTTCAGTGGGTGGTATTCAACCTCAATCTGAGACTGTATGAAAACAAGTTAATAAGTATAAAGTACCTAGAATAGCTTTTATAAATAAAATGGATAGAATAGGATCTAATTTTTTTAAAGTTTTGAAAGATCTTGAAAATAAATTTAAAATTAAAGTTATACCTATTCAAATACCTATAGGTAATGAAAATTCTTTTGAAGGTTTAGTAGATTTAATTAATATGGAATCAATTATATGGGATAATAATAATAGTGGATTAAATTTTAAAAAAATTAAATTAAATAATGATTTATTGTTTATTAGTAATAAATGAAGAAATAAGATAATAGAGTTTGTTGCAGATTCTTCTGATGATTTAATGTTTAAATATTTAAATGGTATAGAATTTACTATACATGAAATTAAAAATTCTTTAAGAAAAAAGGTTTTAAATAATGAAGTTTTATTAGTAACTTGTGGTTCTGCATTTAAAAATAAAGGTATACAATTATTATTAGATTCTGTAATTGATTATTTACCATCACCTAAAGATTTATTTAAAGTAGTAGGTTTATCAATTAAAGATAATAATATAAATGTTTTTAGAAATATAAAAGATAGTGAAAATTTTTGTGCTTTAGCATTTAAAGTTGCTAATGATCCATTTGTAGGTAATTTAACTTTTTTAAGAATATATTCAGGTTATATAAAATCTGGTGATATAGTTTTAAATTCAAATAAAAATAGTAAAGAAAGAATAGGTCGTTTAGTTCAAATGCATGCAAATAAAAAAGTAGAAATTAAAAAAGTTTTTGCTGGTGATATAGCTGCTGCAATAGGTTTAAAAAATGTATTTACTGGAGATACTTTATGTGATATTAATAATCCTATAATATTAGAAAAAATAGAATTTCCTAATCCAGTGATATCTATATCTTTAGAACCTAAAACTAAATTAGATCAGGAAAAAATGGGATTAGCATTATCTAAATTAATTAAAGAAGATCCTTCTTTTAAAAGTTATTATGATAGTGAATTAAATCAAATTATAATTTCAGGTATGGGTGAATTACATTTAGAAATTATAGTTGATAGATTAAAAAGAGAATTTAATATTAATTGTAATATTGGTAAACCTGAAGTTTCTTATAGAGAAACTATTTTAAATAGTATTAAAAATATAGAAGGTAAATATATTAGACAGACTGGTGGAAGAGGTCAATATGGTCATGTTGTAATAGATTTATATCCTTTAAAAAAAGATGAATTTAATTTATCTGAAAATGGTTATTTATTTATTAATGATATAAAAGGTGGTGTTATACCTAATGAATATATTTCTTCTATAAATAAAAGTATAAAAGAACAATTAAAATCTGGTCCTTTAGCAGGATATCCAGTAGTAAATATAAAAGTAAGATTATTTTTTGGTTCTTATCATGATGTTGATTCTTCTGAAATAGCATTTAAAATAGCAGCTTCTATAGCTTTTAAAGAAGCTTTTTTAAAAGCTAATCCTATATTATTAGAACCAATTATGAAAGTTAAAATAGAAACTCCTGAAAAATATGTAGGTGATGTAGTAGGTGATATTAATAGAAGAAGAGGTTTAATAGATAAAATAAGTGATATTAATTTAGGTAAATTAATAAAATCATATGTTCCTTTATCTGAAATGTTTGGTTATTCTACTGATTTAAGATCTCAAACACAAGGAAGAGCTTTATATTCTATGGAGTTTTATAAATATAAAAAATCTCCAAATATAATATGTAATAAAATAGTTAATAAAAGAAAGAAATAAAATTAAAAAGGTAATAATTATGTCTAAAAAAAAATTTGAACGTACAAAAATACATTTAAATGTAGGTACTATTGGTCATGTAGATCATGGTAAAACAACATTAACTTCTGCAATTACAACTGTATTATCAAATAAATATGGTGGTGAAGCTAGAGCGTTTGATCAAATAGATAATGCACCTGAAGAAAAAGAAAGAGGTATTACTATTAATACTTCACATGTAGAATATGATACTAAAAATAGACATTATGCACATGTTGATTGTCCTGGTCATGCTGATTATATTAAAAATATGATTACAGGTGCTGCTCAAATGGATGGTGCTATATTAGTTGTTGCAGCTACAGATGGTCCTATGCCACAAACTAGAGAACATATTTTATTAGCACGTCAAGTAGGTGTTCCTTATATTGTAGTTTTTTTAAATAAATGTGATATGGTAGATGATAATGAATTATTAGAATTAGTTGAAATGGAAGTTAGAGATATATTAACTGAATATGAATTTCCTGGAGATAAAACACCTATTATAAGAGGATCAGCACTTAAAGCTTTAGAAGGTGTAAAAGAATGAGAAAATAAAATATTAGATTTAGCTAGTTGTTTAGATAAATATATACCTTCTCCTAAAAGAGTTATAGATAAACCATTTTTATTACCTATAGAGGATATTTTTTCTATACCTGGAAGAGGAACTGTGGTTACAGGTAGAATAGAAAGAGGTATTATAAAAGTAGGTGAAGAAGTAGAAATAGTAGGTATAAAAAATACTAAAAAATCTATATGTACTGGTGTTGAAATGTTTAGAAAAATATTAGATGAAGGTAGAGCAGGTGAAAATGTAGGTATATTATTAAGAGGGATAAAAAGAGAAGATATAGAAAGAGGTCAAGTTTTATCTAAACCAGGATCTATAACACCTCATACAAAATTTGAATGTGAAGTATATGTTTTATCTAAAAATGAAGGTGGTAGACATACTGCTTTTTTAAATGGTTATAGACCTCAATTTTATCTTAGAACTACTGATGTAACAGGTACAATTAAATTACCTAAAGGTATAGAAATGGTTATGCCTGGTGATAATGTAAAAATGTTAGTTAATTTATTTTTTCCTGTTGCAATGGATGAAGGTTTACGTTTTGCTATTAGAGAAGGTGGTAAAACTGTTGGGGCTGGTGTAGTTAGTAAAATAATTAAATAATTATTTTTTATAATATGCAAAATCAAAGAATTAGAATAAAACTTAAATCTTTTGATCATAGATTAATTGATATTTCTACTATAGAAATAATAGAAACTGCTAAGAAAACAGGAGCAAAAGTTTGTGGTCCTGTTCCATTACCAACTTCTATTAAAAAATATATTGTTTTAAGTTCACCTCATGTTGATAAAGATGCTAGAGATCAATATGAAATTAGAACACATAAAAGGTTAATAGATATTGTAAAACCTACAGAAAAAACTGTTGATGCTTTAATGAAATTAGATTTAGCTTCAGGTGTAGATGTTAAAATTATTTTGGATTAAATATAAATATAATGATTACTTTAGTAGGTATAAAAATAGGAATGACTAGAATATTTGATTGTAAAAATATTTCTTTTCCAGTTACTATTATTAAAATTTATGATAATATTATTGTTAATATAAATAATAAAAATAATATTAAAAATATTCAAGTAACTATTGATAAAAAATATAAAAAAAATATAAATAAATCTTTATTAGGTATATATAAAAAAAGTAGAGTAAAACCTGGTATAGGTGGTATATGAAGTATTCCTTATATAGAAAAAATTCATAAAAATATAGGTCAATTTATTAATTTAAATATATTTAATAATGTTAAATATGTTGATGTTACTGGAATAAGTAAAGGTAAAGGTTTTTCAGGTACTATTAAAAGATGAAATTTTAAATCTCAAGATAAATCTCATGGTAATTCTTTATCTCATAGAGTTCCAGGTTCAATAGGTCAAAATCAAACTCCTGGAAGAGTTTTTAAAGGTAAAAAAATGTCTGGTCATTTAGGTAATGTAAAAGTTACTATTCAAAATCTTAAAATAATTAATATTTATTTAAAAAAGAAAATTTTATTAGTGAAAGGATGTATACCTGGTTATAATAAAAATTTTGTTTTTGTAAAATCTTCTATTAAAAAAAAATTAGGTTTTTATGAAAGTTAAATTATTTGACACAAATGAGATTATATTATTATCAAATAATATATTTAATATTAATTTTAATAATTATTTAGTTCATGAAGTAGTTACTTGTTATAAAAATAATAAAAGGAAGGGTAATTCATGTCAAAAATCTAGATCTGATGTTTCAGGTTCAAATAAAAAACCATGAAGACAAAAAGGTACTGGTAGAGCTAGATCAGGATCAACTAAAAGTCCTATATGAAGATCAGGTGGTGTTACTTTTGCTTCTAAACCTAAAAAATATTATTTTAAAGTTAATAAAAAGGTTTATAGATTAGTTTTAAAAATGATTTTATCTAAATTATTAATTAAAAATAATATATATATTTTTAAAAATATATATATTAATAAACCAAAAACTAAATCTTTTTTAAAATATTTTAGTTTTGTAAATAATTTTAGATGTTTAATAATTTTAAATAAATTAGATGATAATATTATTTTATCTTCTAGAAATTTATATAAATTTAAAGTTTGTGATGTTTATCATATTAATGTTATAGATTTATTATCTTTTAGAAGTATTATATTTGATATTAATTCTATTAGATATATAGAAAATAAATTATTATAAAATGAATATTAATAATAGTATTTTAAAAAGTTTTTATTTAACTGAAAAATTTTTTTATCTTTCAAAAAAAAATAATGTAGTTATATTTAAGGTTGATAAATGTTATAATAAATTTCAAATATTAAATGTTTTTGTTAAATATTTTAATTTAAAAGTTCTTAAAATAAGAACTGTTTTAGTTAAAAAAAATATTTTAAATAAAAAAAAAAATAATTTTAGAATATCTAAATGAAAAAAAGCTTATATATTCTTAAAAAAAGGTGAGAATTTAAAAATAGATAATATTAAAAATAAATAATTAAAATGATTTTAATAAAATATAAACCAACATCTCCTGGTAGAAGACATAAAGTTAAAATATTTTTACCTTTTTTATATAAAGGTAAACCTTATAAAAAATTATTATTTAATAAAAAAAGAAGTGGTGGTAGAAATAATAATGGTAGAATTACTACTAGACATATAGGAGGAGGTCATAAAAAAAAATATAGGTTAATTGATTTTAAAAGAAATAAATATAATATTAAAGGTTTAGTAGAAAGAATAGAATATGATCCAAATAGATCTTGTTTAATTGCTTTAATATTATATATTGATGGAGAAAGAAGATATATATTATATCCTAAAGGTTTAAATATAGGTGATGAAGTAATTTCTGGTGATAATATTAACATTAAAGTAGGTAATTGTTTACCTTTATATAAAATACCTACAGGTTCTTTAATACATAATATAGAGTTAAAGATTAATAAAGGTGGTCAATTAATAAGATCTGCAGGTTCTTATGCACAATTGATTTCTAAAAATAATAAATATGTTAATATAAGGTTAAAATCTGGTGAAATAAGAAGTATTAATAGTTATTGTAAAGCTACTTTAGGTGAATTAGGTAATTCTGAGCATATGTTAAAAGTATTAGGTAAAGCAGGTTGTTCACGTTGATTAGGTATTAGACCTACTGTAAGAGGTACAGCTATGAATCCAGTAGATCATCCTCATGGTGGTGGTGAAGGTCGTAATTTTGGTAAACATCCTGTTAGTCCTTTTGGTTTAAAATGTAAAGGTAAAAGAACAAGAAAAAATAAATTTACTTCTAGATTTATTATAAAACCAAGATATGTTAAATAATTTATTTTTATAATGAGGAAATTGTTATGTCTAGATCTTTTAAAAAAGGACCTTTTATTGATGTTCATTTATTTAATAAAATTAAAAAAAAAAATGAAAATAATGATAATAAACCTTTAAAAACTTGATCAAGACGTTCTACTATTTTACCTAATATGATTGGTTTAACTATTTATGTACATAATGGTAGAAGTCATATTCCTGTTTATATTACAGAAGAAATGGTAGGTCATAAATTAGGAGAATTTTCTCCTACAAGAACTTATAAAGGTCATTCTTTGTCAAGTAAAAAAGTTAAAAAAGATTAATTTTTTTTTTTTTAAAAGAGTAAATTTTATGGAAGTATTTTCAAAATTAAAAAATGTTAGATCTTCTCCTAATAAGATAAGATTATTATGTAGTTTAATTAAAGGTAAAAATGTTATTAATGCTTTAAATATTTTATCTTTTATTAACAAGAAATCATCTTTTATATTAAAAAAAGTTTTAAATTCAGCTGTTTATAATGCTATAAATAATTATAATTTAAATATAAATTTATTAAAAATATCTAAAATTTTTATTGATAAAGGTTCTTATATGAAAAGAGTTTTTCCTAGAGCTAAAGGTAGAGTTAATTATATATTAAAAAAAACTAGTAATATAGTTATTTATGTTTCTTATTAATTATTTTTTTATTTTTTTGAGTGTTTATATGGGTCAAAAAGTTAATCCTAATATTTTTAGATTAGGTATAATAAATTCTTGAAGTTCTGCTTGAATTTCTAATAATAAAGATTTTTCTAAAATATTAAATAATGATTATTTAGTAAGATGTTATTTATATAAAAAATTATTTAGAGCTTTAGTATCTAAAATAATTATTGAAAGACCAGCTAAAAGTATTAAAATTACTATATATACAGCTCGTCCTGGTATAGTAATAGGAAAAAAAGGAGAAGATGTAGAGAAATTAAGAAGTGAAATTAAATTAATTACAGGTGTACCTTCTCAAATTAATATATTTGAAATTAGAAGACCTGAATTAGATGCATATTTAGTATCTCATAATATAGCTATTCAATTAGAAAAAAGAATGATGTTTAGAAGGGTTATTAAAAGAGTTGTTTCTAATTCTATTCGTTTAGGTGCTAAAGGTATAAAAGTTAAGGTAAGTGGAAGATTAGGTGGGGTTGAAATAGCTAGAAAAGAGTGATATAAAGAAGGTAGAATACCTCTTCATACTTTAAGGGCTAATATTGATTATGGTTTTTCAGAAGCTTTTACAAGTTATGGTGTTATAGGTATAAAAGTTTGGATATTTAAAGGTGAAATATTAGATAAATATTATTTAGTTAAAAATTTAAATAGATCAAATTTTAATTATATAAAAAAAGTTATTAAAAAAAATTAATTATAATTTAATATGATTTTACAACCAAGAAGAACTAAATATAAAAAATTACATAAAGGTCGTAATAGAGGTTTCTCTAATGATAGTAAAGTAGTTTTTGGAGAGTTTGGTTTAAAAGCTATTACTAGAGGTAGTATAAGTTCAAGACAAATAGAATCTGCTCGTAAAGTAATTACTAGATTTGTAAAAAATAATGGTAAAATGTGAATAAGAATATTTCCTGATAAACCTATTACTAGAAAACCTTTAGAGGTAAGAATGGGTAAGGGTAAAGGTAATGTTGAATATTGAGTTGCAGTTATAAAACCTGGTAAAATATTATATGAAGTTTCAGGATTAAATATAATTAAAGCTAAAAGAGTTTTTAAATTAGCCTCAGCTAAATTATCTGTAAAAACTATATTTGTAAGTAAGGAAGAATTTTTATGAAAATATTAGAAATTTATAAATATAAAAATTTAAAAGATTTAAAGGAAGAATTATTTAATTTATATAAAGAATTATTTATTTTAAAATCTAAATTATATTCTAATAAATTAAAACAAACACATTTAATAAAATTATGTAAAAAAAAAATTTGTTGAATTAAAAAAGAGTTGTGTATATAAAATGATAAATATATTAAAAGGTATTGTTAGTAAAAAAAGTTCTGATAAAACTTTAATTATAATTATAAAAAAATTAATAAAACATAAGATTTATGGTAAATATATAAAAAGAAATTATAAAATAAAAGTTCATGATAATTATAATTTATGTAAAGTAAATGATTATATAGAAATTAAAAAAAGTAGACCTATTTCTAAAACCAAGTTTTGAGTTTTAAATAGAATTTTAAAAAATTAGGATTAATTATATGATACAGGAAAGATCTTTATTATTAGTAGCTGATAATTCAGGTGCTAAATTAGTAATGTGTATAAAAGTATTAGGAGGTTCTAGAAAAAGATATGCTAATATAGGAGATTTAATTAAAATAGCAGTTAAACAAGTAGTTTCTAGAAGTAAAGTTAAAAAAGGTGATGTTTTAACTGCTTTGGTAGTAAGAACTAAATATGGTATTAGTAGATCAGATGGTTCTTATATTAGGTTTGATAATAATTGTTGTGTAATAATTAATAATGTTAATTATTTACCTTTAGGGACTAGAATATTTGGTCCTGTTACTAGGGAATTACGTACAGAAAGATTTATGAAAATTATATCTTTAGCACCTGAAGTATTATAAATTTTGTTTTAAAATTATATGTTTAAAAAATTTAGATTAAATGATGAAGTTTTAGTAATATCTGGTAAAGATAAGGGTAAGATAGGTTTTATAAAAAAAATATTAAAAAAAAAAAATAAAGTTATAATAAATGGTATAAATATGGTTTATAAACATAAAAAATCTATTCCATCTAATAATATTATAGGTGGTATAATAAAAAAAGAATCTAATATAGATATTTCTAATATTAGTCATTTTTGTAGTAAAAATAATAAAAGATCTAAAGTAGGTTTTTGTATGGTAAAAAATAAAAAATTTCGTTATTTAAAAATAAATAATATATTAATATAAAATTATATGAGTAAATTATTTGTTTTATATAAAAATGTTATAATTAATAAATTTATAAATAAATTTAATTGTAGTTCTTTAATGGAAGTTCCTAAATTAATTAAAATAGTTATAAATGTAGGTTTAAATAGTAGATTATTAGAAAATAAATTTTTAAAAATAGTTTTAAATGATTTAAGTTTAATATCATGTCAAAAAGCTATATTAACTAGATCTAAAAAATCTATATCTAATTTTAAAATTAGATCAGGTTTACCTATAGGTTGTAAAGTTACATTAAGAAAGAAAAATATGTGAAATTTTTTTGATAAACTTATATTTATAGTTATTCCTAGAATAAGAGATTTTAGAGGATTTTCTAAAAAATCTATAGATAAAAATGGAAATTTAAATATTGGAGTAAAAGAGCATACTATTTTTCCTGAAATTAATTATGAAAATATTAAATTTATATATGGTATGAATATATCTATAGTTTTAAATAATTGTAATTATAATGAATCATTTTATTTATTTAATAAATTTTTGTTTCCATTTTGTAAATAATATAATTTATGGCTAAAAAATCTATTATAGTTCGTGAAAAAAAAAGAAAATTATTAATTAATAAATTTTTTAATAAAAGAATTTATTTAAAAAAATTAATTTCTAATTCAAATACTTCTAGTTTAGATAGATGAAAAAATATTGTTAAATTACAATCTTTACCTAGAGATTCAAGTTATATACGTAGTAGAAATAGATGTAATATAACTGGTAGATCTTATTCTTATATGAGAAAATTTGGTTTAAGTAGAATAAAATTTAGAGAATTTGCTAGTAAAGGATATATACCTGGTTTAAAAAAATCTAGTTGATAATTTTTATAAAAATAATAAATATGAATATTCAAGATCCTATAAGTAATATGTTGACTAATATAAGAAATGGTCAATTATCTAAAAAAAAAAGTATTTTAATTTTTTATTCTAAAATAAAAGAGTCTATATTAAAAATATTATTAAATGAAGGTTTTATAAAAAATTATAAATTAATTAATAATAAGATAATAATAATATTAAAATATTTTTTAAATAATCCTGTTATTACTAAAATTAAAAAAATTAGTAAACCTAGTTTAAGAATATATAAAAGTTATAAAGATATACCTATTATTATGTCTGGTTTAGGTATTTGTATAGTTTCTACATCTTTAGGTATTTTAACAGGTAAAGAAGCTATAAAATTAAAAGTAGGTGGTGAAATAATTTGTTATGTTTTTTAAAGGTTAAAATGTTTCGTATTGCTAAAAAACCTATATTTATTTATGATAATATAGATGTAAAAATTAAAAAAAAATTTATTTATTTTATTAAAAATAATTTAAAAATTAAATATTTTATACCAAATTATATTGATATAATTATTTATAATAATAAAACTATTAATTTAAAATTAAAAAAATATAATAAAAAAAATATATCTTTTATTGGAACTTTTAGATCTATATTAAATAATACTATTATAGGATTATATAAAGGTTTTAAAAAAGAATTAATTTTAATAGGTATAGGTTATAAAGTAAGTTTAAATAATAATAAATTATTATTAAATGTTGGATATTCACATATAATAGAATATATTATACCTAAAAATATTATTATATTATGTAAATCTAATACTAGTATATTAATTAAAGGTTACGATAAACAATTAGTAGGTGAAGTTGCTTCTAGAATAAGATCTTTTAAACCTCCTGAAAGTTATAGAAAAGGTAAGGGTATACGTTATTTAAATGAAATTGTTCGTATAAAAGAATATAAAAAACAAAGTAAATAATTTATTATGAATAAAAAAAATAATCGTTTACGTAGATGTAAAAAATTTCGTTTAATATTAAAAAATAAAAATAAATATCGTTTAGTGGTATACAAATCATGTAATAATATTTATGCTCAAATAATTTATTTTAAAAATAATAAATCTTATGTTTTTTTATCAGCATCTACATTAGAAAAAAGATTTAAAAATATAAAAGGAGGTAATATAAATTCTTCTAAATTAATAGGTAAATTAATAGCTAAAAGATGTTTAAAAAGAAATTTATTTAAAGTTGTTTTTGATAGGTCAGGTTTTAAATATCATGGAAGAATAAAAATGTTAGCTGATTATGCTCGTAAATATGGTTTGTTATTTTAAATTTAATATAATTATATAAAATATATGAAAAATAATTTAAATAATAATTTTTTTGAAAAATTAATATTTGTTAATAGAATTTCTAAAACAGTTAAAGGAGGTAGAATATTTTCATTTTCTGCTTTAACAGTAGTAGGTGATAAAAAAGGTAGAGTAGGTTATGGGTATGGAAAATCTAAAGAAGTTCCTATAGCTATACAAAAATCTATAAATAAATCTAAAAAAAATATGGTGGATATATTTTTAAATAAAAAAAAAACGATTAGATATTCTATTAAAGGTAAATATTTACGTTCTTTTGTTTTTATGAAACCTGCATGTGATGGTACTGGAATAATAGCTAGTAAATCAATGAGGGCAATATTTGAAGTAGCAGGAATAAAAAATATTTTATCTAAATGTTATGGATCTACTAATCCTATAAATATTGTAAAAGCTACTATATTAACATTATCAAATATGGAAACTCCTTTATATATTTCTTTAAAAAGAGGTAAATCTTTAATTGATATTTTAAATTAATTATATTTTAAATTTATAATAATTATTGTAATTTTTTAAATAAAATATATTATATAATTAATATTAATTTTTTTTTTTTAAAAAATGTTATTAATAAATAAATTAAAATATAATAAAAAGTCTAAATTTAAATTTAAAAGAGTAGGTAGAGGTATGGGAACAGGTTTAGGTAAAACTTGTGGTAGAGGACATAAAGGTCAAAAATCTAGATCTGGATATAAAAAAAGAAGGGGTTTTGAAGGTGGTCAAACTCCTTTTTATCGTCGTATACCTAAATTTGGTTTTAAAAATATTAATTATAATAAAAGTGCTGAGGTTCGTTTATGTGATTTAAATAAATTTAAGGATAATAGTTTAATTAATTTAAATTTATTAAAAAAAAAAAAAATTATTTCTTTAAATGTAAAATATGTAAAAATTATATTAAAAGGTGATTTATATAAAAAAAATATTAAAATAATTGATAAAAATATAAAAATTTCAAATGGGGTTAAAAAGATAATTAATTTTGGAATTAATTAATATATAAAAAAATTAACATGAATAAAATGTTTAATAATATAATTTATAATTTAAATGAATTTAAAAAAAAGTTATTTTTTTTATTTTATAGTATAATAGTATTACGTTTAGGTAATTTTATTACTATACCTGGTTTAATTAATTATAATATTAAAAATAATTTAAATTATTATAATTTAAGTTTTATAGATTTTTTAAGATTATTTTCAAATAATTCTTTGTTACATTCTTCTATATTTATGTTAGGTATAATGCCTTATATATCTTCTTCTATTATAATGCAATTATTAATTTTTGTTTTACCTTTTTTTAAAAAATTAAGTAAAGAAGATATAGATTATAAATTTAAAATTAATAGATATATAAAGTATTTAACATTTTTTTTATCTGTTTTTCAATCTATTTTATTATCAATAGTAATTTTAAAAATTAATAATATATATAATAATATTTTAATTAATAAATATTTATTTTTTTTTATATGTATATTTAGTTTAGTTACTAGTACTATGTTTCTAATGTGATTAGGAGAACAAATAACAGATATAGTTGGTTTAAGTAATGGTATATCAGTTATTATTTTTATAGGTATAATTTCTAATTTACATAATTTTTTTTTTGATATATTTAAATTATATGATATAAATTATGTTTTTTTATTTAAATTATTTTTTTTATTTTTTATTTTATTTTTATTTATTTTTTTTATAATAATGATAGAAATTGCACAAAGAAAAATATTAATACAATATGCTTTTAAAGGTTATCAAAAAAATAAATATTCTTCTTTTATAAATTATAATAATACATATTTACCTTTAAAAATTAATATTGCTGGTGTTATACCTACTATATTTGCTTCAAGTATAATGTTTTTTCCTTATATAATATTTATTTGGTTAAAAAATAATTTTAAATTTTTATTTTTAAATTATTTTATAAATTTTTTATATTTTAAAAAATTTATATATTTATTTTTTTATTTATTATTAATAATATTTTTTTGTTTTTTTTATACTTTATTAATTTTTGATCCTATTAATATTTCTGAAAATTTAAAAAAAACTAGTGCTTATATACCTAATATTAGACCAGGTTGGTTTACTACTAATTTTATTAAAAAAATTGTATTACGTTTAACTTTATTTAATTCTATATATATGTGTATAGTATGTATTTTACCAGATTTTATATATGAAATTATTAATATTAAATTTAATTTAAGTGGTACATCTATATTAATAATGGTAGTAGTAATAATAGATATAATAAATAAAATACAAAGTATATTTATATCAAATAAATATTTATCTATTTTAAATAAGAAATATAATTAATTTAAATTTTATGAAAGTGAGAGCATCTGTTAAAAAAATTTGTCGTCATTGTAAAATTGTTAAAAGAAAAAAAGTTGTTAGAGTAATTTGTAAAAATGATTTTAAACATAAACAACGTCAAGGTTAATAATTAAAATAATTGGGAATATGTAAAATGGTAAGAATTGCGGGTGTTAATATACCAGATAATAAATATATAATAATTTCATTAACTTATATATATGGAATAGGTAATTCATTATCTAAAAAAATATGTAATGATTTAAAATTAAATTTTTTTGTTTTAACAAAAAATATTAATAATAAAGATTTAGATTTATTAAGAAAAAAAATTTTTGATTATTTAATAGAAGGTGATCTTAAAAGATATATAATGTTAAATATTAAAAGATTAATAGATATTAATTGTTATAGAGGTTTACGTCATAAAAAAGGTTTACCTGTAAGAGGTCAAAGAACTAAAACTAATTCAAAAACTTGTAAAAAAAATAGAAAGTATATTAAGTAATTTTTTTTAAAATAAATAATATGATTAAAAAAAATAAAAATATATCTAAAAAAGTTAAAAAAAAAATTATTAATGGTATAGTTTATATTAATGCTTCTTTTAATAATACTATTATTACATTAACAGATTTATCTGGAAATGTTTTAGGTTGAACTACTTCTGGTAGTTCTGGTTTTAAAGGTTCTAGAAAATCAACACCTTTTGCTGCTCAAATTGCAGCTGAAAAATGTTCATATATTATTAAAAGTTATGGTATTAAGAATTTAGATGTTAAAATAAGTGGTCCTGGACCAGGTAGAGATTCTAGTATTAGAGCATTAAATAATTCAGGATTTAATATTATTAATATAAGTGATATTACACCTATACCACATAATGGTTGTCGTCCTTCTAAAAAAAGAAGAGTTTAAAATATTTTATATAAAATTTATATGTCTAAATATATAGGTCCTAAATTAAAATTAAGTAGAAGAGAATGTAGTGATTTGTTTTTAAAGTCTAATTTACGTAATATAAAAGATAAATGTAATATTGATCGTTTACCAGGTCAACATTATTATAAAAAATCTAGAGTATCTGATTATAGTATACAATTAAGGGAAAAACAAAAGTTAAAAAGAATTTATGGAGTATTAGAAAAACAATTTATAAATTATTATTATAAATCTTTAAAATGTAAAGGTAATACAGGTGATATATTATTAAAATTTTTAGAGAGAAGATTAGATAATGTAGTATATAGAATGGGTTTTTCTTTAACTAGATCTGAAGCTAGACAGTTAGTTAGTCATAAATCTATTCTTGTTAATAATAAAATAGTTAATATATCATCTTATTTAGTTAATTGTAATGATATTATTAAAGTTAATGATATTTCTAAAAATCAATTAAGAATTAAACATTCTTTAGAAATGTTTAAAGATAGAGAAAAACCGGATTGAATAGATGTAAATATAGAAAAAATGGAAGGTATATTTAAATTTATACCTAAACGTTCTATGATTTTATTTGATATAAAAGAACATTTAATATTAGAATTTTATTCTAAATAAATATAAATATGTTTAATTTTCCTTATAAATTTTTAAAACCTAAAATTATTAAAATAAAAAAATTAACAGATAATAATTCTTATATTATATTAGAACCTTTAGAAAAAGGATTTGGTCATACTATAGGAAATTCTTTAAGACGTATATTATTATCTTCTATACCAGGTTATAGTATAACAGAAGTAGAAATTGATGGTATATTAAATGAATATAGTTTTAAAAAAGGTATATTAGAAGATGTAAATGAAATTATTTTAAATTTAAAAAATATAAAATTAAGAATAAATAGTGATAAAAAATTTATTATACTTTATTTATATAAAAAAGGTTTAGGTCCAGTTTTAGCTTCAGATATTAATAAAAATGAAGATGTTTTTATATTTAATAAAAAAAATATAATATGTAATATTACAGATAATAATGTTTTTATAAATATGAAAATTAAAGTAGAATTAGGTGTAGGTTATTTTTCTTCTTTTAGTAAAAAAATTAAATTAATTAAGAAAGATAATTTTCAAATTGGTAAATTATTTATAGATTCTTTTTTTTCTCCTATAGAACGTGTTTCTTATAAAGTTGAATCATCTAGGGTTAAAAGTAGAATTGATTTAGATAAATTAATTTTAAATATTGAAACTAATGGAACTATAGAACCAGAATTAGCTGTTCGTAAAGCTTCTACTATATTATATAATCAATTAAAAAGTTTTATAGAATTAAAAGATAATAATTTAGATAAAGAAGTAGTTAAAAAAGTTAGTTATAATCCTATTTTATTATCGTTAATTGATGATTTAGAACTTACAGTAAGGTCAGCTAATTGTTTAAAATCTAAAGAAATATATTATATAGGTGATTTAATTCAGAAAACAGAATCTAATTTATTAAAAATACCTAATTTAGGAAAGAAATCTTTAAATGAAATTAAAAATATATTATTAAGTAAAAATTTAAAATTAGGAACTAAATTGAAAAATTGACCTCCTGATGAAATAAAATAAGTTTTTTTTTTAATTTTTTATAGGTTATTTATTATGCGTCATAAAAAAATTGGTCGTAAATTAAATAGAAATAGTAGTCATAGAAATTCAATGTTTAAAAATATGATTATTTCTTTAATACGTTATGAAATTATTAAAACAACACTTTATAAAGCAAAAGAATTAAGAAGAAAATTTGAACCTTTATTGAATTTAGCAAAAAATAATAATTTATATAATAGAAGATTATTAATTTCTAAAATAGGTAATAATAAAATTATTGATAAATTATTTTTTGTTTTAGCTGTAAAATTTAAAGATTATAGAGGTGGTTATTTAAGAATATTAAAATGTGGTTATAGAAAAGGTGATTGTTCACCTATGGCTTATGTAGAAATAGTTAATAGAGATTTTATTTAATTAAATATTATTATTATGGTTACTTTTGAAAATTTAATTTTAATGTTGTCTAAATATTGATCTAGTTTGGGTAGTTGTAATATTCAATCTATTGATATAGAAGTAGGTGCAGCAACTTTTCATCCTATAACGTTTTTTAGTTCTATAGGTTGTAAAAAAGTTTTTTATAATTATGTACAATTATGTAAAAGACCAGTTGATTCTAAATTTAATAATAATAAATATTCATTAAAATTACAACAATATTATCAATATCAGGTTATTATAAAACCTTCAATTTGTAATATACAAGATATTTATATAGATTCTTTAAAATATTTAGGTTTAGATATTAAAAAAAATGAAATTAGATTTATTGAAGATAATTGAGAAAATCCTACATTAGGAGCATATGGATATGGTTGAGAAGTTTGATTAAATGGTTTAGAAATAACTCAATTTACATATTTTCAAAAAATGGCAGGTATAAATTGTTTACCAGTTATAGTAGAAATAACTTATGGTTTAGAACGTTTATGTTTATTTTTACAAAATATTTTTAGTATTAGTGATTTGATATGAAAGAAAATAGATAATAATGTTATTAAATATTGTGATATAATTAATGTTTTTGAAATAGATAAATGTAAATATAATTTATATTATTCTAATTATAATTTTTTATTAAATTGTATAAAAAATTATGAAAAAGAATCTTTAAGGTTATTAAAATTAAAAAATCCATTATTATTTGTTTCTTATGAATATGCTTTAAAATTAGTTAATTATTTTAATTTATTAGATTGTAAAAATTATTTATCTGAAATAGAAAGAAAAAGATATATTTTAAAAATAAGAAAATTATTTTGTAAAATAGCTAAATATAGTTTAAAATTAAATAAATTTTAGAAATATGAATTATAATAAAAAAGGTTTATTATTAATAGAAATAGGTACAGAAGAATTACCTATATATAATTTAAAATTAATAGGTAAAGATTTTATTAAATATTTTTCAGAATTTTTAAATATTAATTTTTTTAAATTTAATAAAATAAAATATTATATTACTTTAAGAAGAATATCTTGTTTAGTTTTTGATTTATATTATTATCAAAAAATTAAAAAAAGTTATATAAAAATTTATGGTCCAAAATTTCATTTAAATAATATTTTATGTGTTTATTCAAAAAATACTATAAATATTTGATGTGAAAAAAATAATATTATTAAAAAGGATATTTTATTTAAAGATAAAAATAATTTTAGATATTTTTATTATAAAAAATATTTTATAAATAAAAGTATATCTTTTTATTTAAAAAAATATTTATTATATATTTTATTAAAATTAAAATTAAATCGTATTTTTATTAAATGAGGTAAAGAAAATTTTAATTTTATTAGACCTGTAAATAATATTTGTGTATTATTTAATAAAAAAATTATAAATTTAAATTTATTTGGAATTAAATCTAGTAATAAAATTAGACCTAATAGACTTTTATTTAATAGTAATAAAAATTATATAAATTTAAATAATTCTAGAGATTATTTATATTTATTAAAAAAAAAGGCTATGGTTTTGGTAAGTTATGATAATAGAAAGAAGTTAATAATTAAAAATATATATAATTTATTAAATATTAAAAATCTTAAATTTAATAATGAATTATTTATTGATAAATGTGTTTCATTAGTAGAATGACCAGTAGTTAAACTTTGTAAATTTAATAAAAATTATTTATTTTTACCTAAAAATTTAATTATATATATTTTAGAAAATCAAAATTGTTTATGTATTTATAATAAATTTAATATTTTAACTAATAATTTTATTTTAGTTTTAGATGTTAATAAATATTATTATAAAAATATATTATTTAATTATATTAATATTATAGAATCTAAATTAAATGACTCTTTTTTTTTATTATTAAAAGATATTAAATATCCTTTAATTAATAATTTTATTAAATTAAAATATTTAATTTTTCATAAAGATTTAGGTAATTATTTAAATAAAATAAAAAGATTATTTTTTATTTCTAAATATTTATTAAATATTTTAAATTTAAAAATTGATTTATATTTATTAAATAAATCTATAATTTTTTGTAAATGTGATTTATTAACTAATTTATATAGAGAATATAATGTATTAAAAGGTTTTTTAGGATATTATTTTAGTTTAAAATATGATAATGATATATCTTTAATAATAAAAGAACATTATTATCCAAATAATTATAATGATTTAATTTCTAATAATATATATAGTAATATAATATCATTATGTGATAAATTAGATATTTTAGTAGGTATGTCTTTATTAAATAATTTTTATTATTTAAAAAAAAGTAATGATCCTTATTGTTTAAGGAGAATATGTTTATCAATAATTAGAATCATTATTTTTAATAAATTAAATTTTAATTTTAAATTATTAATAGAATATATAATTAAATTGTTTAATTTTGATAGTAAATATAATAATTATGATATTATTTACAATTTTATATTTAAACGTAGTTTAATATATTTTATTAGTTTAGGTTATGAAAAAAAATTAATTATTTCTTTTATAAATATAAAATTATATAATATTTTTGAAATAAAAAATAGAATGGATTTTATTATATATTTTAGTAAAATGTATTTAAATAATTATAATTATATAATAAAAACTAATATAAGATTATTTAATATTATTAAAAATAATTTTAAATATAAGTTTTTAAATTTAGATTTTTTATTAGATAAAAATAATATTATTTTTTTAAATTATTATAATAAATTTAAAATAAATTCTTTTTTATTTATATCTAAGTTTAAATATAAATTATTATTTAATTTATATTTTAATTTTAGTTTAGAAATAAATAATTATTTAAATAATAATAAAATATTTGTTTTAAATAATAATAAATTGACTAAATTTAGAATTAATTTATTAAATAATATTATGTTTATTTTTTTATATTTTGTAGATTTTAAATATTTATTATAATTTTATTATTCCTCCTCCTAAACATGTATTTTTTTTATAAAAAACTGCAGATTGTCCTGGTGTAATAGCGAATACTTTTTTTTTTAATTTTATTTTTATTTTTTTTTTTTTATTAATTAGTATTTTACATTTAATAGATTTTTGTTGGTATCTAGTTTTTACTTTGCATTTTAAATTATTTATATTTTTAATTTTATTTATAAGTTTTATTTTTTTTAAAAAGAAATAATTTTTATATAAATTTTTATTTTTTCTTTTACATACTATTAATTTATTTTTTTTTTTAATTTTTTTTACTACATATAATGGATATTTATTTTTTTTTAATTTTAAATTTTTTCTTTGTCCTATAGTATATAAAAATAATCCTTTATGTTTTCCTATTTTTTTTTTATTTTCTAATTGTATTATATTTCCTTTTTTTTTTTTTATATATTTTATTATAAATTTATTAAATTTTTTTTTTCCTATAAAACATATTCCTACTGAATCTTTTTTAAAAGCATTAGGTAGTTTTAGGTTTTTAGCTATTTTTCTTATATGTTTTTTTTTATAATTTCCTAAAGGAAATATACATTTAGATAGTTGTTTTTGATTAATATTATATAAAAAATAACTTTGGTCTTTTTTTTTATCTTTACCTTTTAATAAATAAAAGTTTTTTTTTTTATATATTTTTCTTACATAATGTCCTGTAGATATAAAGTCATATTTTAATATATTTAAGCTAAATTTTATAAATAGTTTAAATTTTATTTCTTTATTACATAATATATCTGGATTAGGTGTTTGGTTTTTTTTTAGTTTTTTAATAAAAATTATAAAAACTTTATTTCAATATTCATATGATAAATTAATTTTAATTAATTTTACTTTAAATATTTTACATATTATTTTACATTCTTTAATATCTTTTTTACAATTTTTTGATTCTCAACATTTAATATATACACATTTAACTTTATATCCTAATTTTTTTAATATTCATATAGTTATAGTTGAATCTATTCCTCCTGATAAGCCTACTATTATTTTATATATTTTTATTATTTTTTTGTTCATTTTTATTATTTATTTTTTATATTTATATTTATATTTATTTAAATTATATTATAATATAACAATATTAATTTTTATAATTATTAATTTAATAATTTTAAATATTTATGCTGAATATTAATCCTAATTTAACTAAAAATTGAAATATTTTATTTAATCATTATAGAAAAATAAAAAATAGAAGTATATTTTATTATTTTAAAAAAGATAATAATAGATTTAAAGATTTTTCTATATTTTATAAAAAATTAATTTTATTTGATTTTTCTAAAAATTTAATTAATAATAATACAATAAAGATTTTTATAAATTTTTTAAATGAAATAAATTTTAAAAAATATATTAATGGAATATTAAAAGGTTATAATTATAATATAACTGAAAATAAAATTGTTTCTAATTTTTTATTAAGAGATGTAAATAATTATTTTTCAAAAAATAATTATTTAAATAAAAATTTATTATTAGAAAAAGAAATTATAGATAAAAATTTATTAAAGATAAAAAAAATAACTAATGATATATTAAAAAATAATTGATTGGGTTTTAGTAATAAAAAAATTTTTAATATAGTTAATATAGGAATAGGAGGTTCTGATTTAGGACCTAGAATGATAATAAAATCTTTATCTTTATATAAAAAAAAGAATATAAATACTTTTTTTGTTTCTAATTTAGATGTTAGTGATATAAATAGTGTTTTAAATTTAATTTCTCCTGAAAATACTATTTTTATAATTTGTTCTAAAACTTTTACTACTGAAGAAACTTTATTGAACTTTAAAATTTCTCGTGAATGAATATTAAATTTTTATAATAATAATATTTTTTCTTTAAATAAACATTTTATATTAATAACTAGTAATTTAAAAAATTCTTTAAAATATAATATATGTAGAGATAATATTTTATTAGTTAATAATTGAGTAGGAGGAAGATATTCTTTTTGTTCTGCTTTTGGTTTATCAATTTCTTTGTCTTTAGGTTTTAAAAATTTTAAAAAAATATTAAAAGGTTGTCATGA
Organism: Candidatus Stammera capleta; assembly: GCA_036884335.1. Lineage (GTDB taxonomy): Bacteria > Pseudomonadota > Gammaproteobacteria > Enterobacterales > Enterobacteriaceae > Stammera > Stammera capleta_AG. The sequence goes on from CP145599.1 coordinate 62,396, forward strand.
TTTAGATAAACATTTTTTTTTTGAAAAATATAATAAAAATATACCTATTTTATTATCTTTAATAAGTATTTGATATAATAACTTTTTTGGTTATAATACTGAATTAGTTATGGTTTATAATAATTTTATGTCTTTATTTCCTTATTATTTACAACAATTAGTAATGGAATCTAATGGTAAATGTATTGATAAAAATAATTGTTTAATAAAAGATTATAAAACTTCTTCAATATTATTTGGTGGTTTAGGTACTATTAGTCAACATTCTTTTTTTCAATTGTTACATCAAGGTACTTATACTGTTCCTATTGATTTTATTATAGAATGTGATTTTAAAGACAATATATATAATAGTTATTATATGTTATTTTCTAATTTTATAGCTCAATCTCAATCTTTAGCATTTGGAGATAATATTTTTATAAATAATAATAAAAAAAAAAGTAATGTATTTAATTTTAAAAGTATTTTAGGTAATAAACCTAATAATGTTTTTTTAATTAAAAAAATTAATCCTTATATATTAGGTACTTTAATTTCTATTTATGAATATAAAGTTTTTACACAAGGTATAATATGGAATATTTGTAGTTATGATCAATGAGGTGTAAATTTAGGTAAAAATTTATCTAATTTTATATATAAATTATTTTTTAATAATAAAAGTAATATAGATAAAAATAAATATTTTTTAGATAGTTCTACTTTAAATTTAATTAAAATTTTTAAAAATTTTAATAAATTTAAAAAATAATTATAAATAAAAAATAATAAATAATAATAATTAAAATAGTTAAATATTATGGCTAATAAAAAATCTTCTAAAAAAAGAATATTAACAAATATTATAAGAAATAGAATTAATAATATTAAGAAATCTGTTATTAAGACTTATATAAAAAAATTAAAAAAAAGTATATATACAAAAAATAAAAAAAAATCAATTTATATTTATTGTAGTTTACAGTCTATTTTAGATAAATTTAGTTGTAAAAAATTTATAAGTATAAATAAAGCATCTAGATATAAATCTAATTTTTTAAAATTAATAAATAAATTAAAAATTTAATTATATTTTTTTTACTTTATTAAATAATTTTGATATTTTTATAAAATTTTTTATATTTAATTGGTTTACTCTTTTATTTTTTATTTTAAATTTTTTTAGTTTTTTTATATTTATTATATTTTTAATATTATTATATAATTTTTTATTTTTTTTATAAAAACAATTATTTAATATATGTTTTATTATTTTAAATTCATTTTTTTTATATTTTTTTTTAGGTATTAATTTAATTAGTGATGAATTAATTTTAGGTTTAGGAAAAAAGTTTTTATTGCTTATATTTTTAATTATTATTTTTATTTCAAAATATATTTGAAATAAAACATTAAATTTATTATATTTTTTTTTTTTTGTTTTAGATGTTAATGAAATAGCTAATTCTTTTTGTATTAATATATGTATATCTTTTATATATTTATTATTTTTTAGTAATTTTAATAATATTTTTTTAGATATATTATATGGAATATTTCCATATATTCTTATTTTTTTTTTATTTATATTTTTAAAGTTTATTTTTAATATATTTTTTTTTTTTATTTTAATTTTTTTTTTTATTTTTATTGGTACTTTATTTATTAAATATTTATCTATTTCTACTGCTATTATATTTTTATTATATTTTAATATTTCTTTTGTTAAATTACAATATCCACTTCCTATTTCTAATAATTTTTGTTTTTTTTTTGGTTTTATTATTTTTGATATTTTTTTTAATATTTTTTTATTTATTAAAAAATTTTGTCCTAAATATTTATTATATTTTATCATTATTTTTTTTTTATAAATATTTTTTAATATAATTTTTATTTTTTTTTAATTTATTAGTTTTTTTTTATATATTATTTATTTATTATATATATTTTCTTATTTCTCCATTTTTATTTATATTTAAAATACATCTATAACATATATTTTTTTTTAAATTTTTTACATAGTTTCAACATCTTAAACATTTATGTCCTTTATATTTTATACATTTAATTTTAAAGTAAAATTTTTTTTTATTTTTCATTTTTTTTATTTTTGTTTTTGATGCTATAAAAAAAAATTTTAATTCTGATTTCATTTTTTTAATTTCATTAAAAAATTTATTATTAATATATATTATTATTTTAGTTTCTAAAGAGGTTTTTATTTTTTTATTGTTTTTTTTTTTTTCTATTATTTTATTAAATTTATTTTTTATTATTAATAATTTATTTCAAATATTTTTTTTAATTTTATTTTTATTTATTTTAATAATTTTATTTTTATTAATTTGTGTAAATATTGATTTGTTTTTATTATTTAATGTTTTTCATATTTCTTCTGATGTAAATGGAATTATTGGACATATTCATTTTATTATAATATTTAATAATATTAATAGTGTTTTTTGTGCACTATTTACTGGTTTAGTATTTCTTTTTATTATATATTTTCTATCTTTTATAATATTAAAATATATTGAACTTAAATAATAATTAAAAAATTTGTTTATTTTTTTTATTATTTTATAATATTTAATTTTATTAAATAGTATTTTAATTTTTTTATCATATTTATTTGCTTTATATATTATTCATTTATCTATTAATAATATTTTTTTAATTTTAATTTTTTTTTTTTTTATTTTATAATCATTTAAATTTGATATTATAAATCTAAATGTATTTCTTATTTTTCTATATAATTCTGTAATTCTTATTATTATTTCTTTGGAAATTTTAATATTTTTATAAAATTTATTTGATGATATTCATAATCTTATTATATCTGATCCATAATTATTTATTATTTTTTTTGGTTCTATATAATTATTAGATGATTTTGACATTTTATTTCCATTTTTATCTAATATAAAACCATGACTTATTATTTTTTTAAATTTTATTTTTTTATTTAAAGCTGTATTAATAATTAAAGATGACATAAATCATCCTCTATATTGATCATGTCCTTCTATAATTATATCTATATTTTTTATTTTTTTATTATTATTAGTAGTAAATATAGTTGAACCAGAATCAAATCATACATCTAATACATCTTTTACTTTTTTATATTCTTTATATTCTTTAATTAATTTTTTTTTTTTTACGTTTATTCAATAATTTGGACCATATATTTTTATTTTTTTAGATATTTTTTTTATTAAATTATTTGTATTTGGATGAATTTTATTTGTTTTTTTATTTATAAATAATGTTATAGGAGTTCCTCAAAAACGTTGTCTTGATATACATCAATTTGGTCTTTCTTTAATCATTTTTATTATTTTTTTGTATCCCCATTTTGGAGTTCATTTTATTTTTTTTATATTTTTTATTATTTTTTTTTTTAAATTATTTTTTTTTAAATTTATAAATCATTGTTTAGTTGATCTTTTTATTATATTTGATTTATGTCTTCAACAAATAGAATTTTTATGTATTATATTTTTAATTAATATAATATTATTTTTTAAATAATTAATTATTAATTTAGTTCCATTTTTAATTGAATTATTTTTAAGATTTTTAATAAATTTATTTTTTTTAAATAGTCCTTTTTTATTTATTATATTTTTACCAATATTTATATTATTATTATTACATATTTCAAAATCTTCTTCTCCATGATTTGGAGATAAATGTACTATACCTGTTCCTATATTTTTTTTTATATATTTATTATTTAGTATATAAAGTTTTTTATTTGATATAGGATGATAATATTTTTTTTTTATTAATATTTTTCCTTTTATGTTTTTTATTATTGTTGGTTTTATATTTAATATTTTACATATTTTTTTTGATCTATTTTTTATTATTATATATAAATTATTTTTATTTTCTATCAATGAATATTTATATTTTATATTTATTGATATAGCTTTATTAGAGGGTATAGTTCATGGTGTAGTTGTTCATATTATTAGTTTAATATTTTTATATTTTTTTTTTATATTTAAAGTAAATAACATTTTTTTTTTATTTGTTAAAATAAAACTTATATAAATAGATTTATTTTTTATTTTTTTATATTCTATTTCTAAGTCTGATAATGAAGATTTACAATTTAAACATCAGTTTATAGGTTTTTTATTAGTTATTATTAGTTTTTTATTAATTAATTTATTTAATATTAATATTGTTTTTGATATAATTTTATAATCAATAGTTTTATAATAGTTTTTTCAATCTGCAAATATTCCTAATTTTTTAAATTCTTTTTTTTGAATTTTTATTTGTTTTTTTACATATTTTAAACATTTTTTTTTAAATATTTTTAATTTTTTTTTTTTATTTAATTTTTTTTTATATTTTTTTTGTACTTCTAATTCAATTGGTAATCCATGGCAATCTCATCCTGGTTTATAAAATATTTTATAATTATTTATTATTTTATATTTTAATATTATATCTTTTAAAATTTTATTTAAAGCATGTCCTAAATGTATTTTTCCATTTGCAAAAGGAGGACCATCATGAATTATAAATTTTTTTTTTTTATTTTTGTTTATTTTATTATATATATTATATTTATTTCATTTTTTTATTATTTTGGGTTCATTTTTTGTTAAATTTGCTCTCATTGGAAATATATTATTTGGTAAATTTATAGTATTTCTATAATTTTTTATATTTTTTTTCATATATATATATATTTTATTAAATGTTTAAATATTTTATTTTATCATTATTATTATGATATTTTATTTTAAATTTATTTTATTTTTAATTTTTGATTGATATTTTAAAATATGAATACATATATATATATATATATATAATTATTATAGGTTAATTAAAATGGGTAAAATAATTGGTATAGATTTAGGTACTACTAATTCTTGTGTAGCTGTTATGGATGGTGGTAAATATAAAGTTATAGAGAATTCTGAAGGTGATCGTACAACACCATCAGTAGTAGCTTATACTAAAGATAATGAAGTTTTAGTTGGTCAACCAGCTAAAAGACAATCTATAACTAATCCTAAGAATACATTTTTTGCTATTAAAAGATTAATAGGACGTAAATTTAGTGATTTAGAAGTTCAAAGAGATGTAAAGATAATGCCATATAAAATAGTTTCTTCTGATAATGGAGATGCTTGAATAGAATTAAATAATAATAAAATAGCACCTCCTCAGATTTCAGCTGAAATATTAAAAAAAATGAAAAAAACTGCTGAAGATTATTTAGGTTTTTCAGTTAGTGAAGCTGTTATAACAGTTCCTGCTTATTTTAATGATATTCAACGTCAAGCAACAAAAGATGCAGGAAAAATAGCAGGATTAAATGTTAAAAGAATAATTAATGAACCTACTGCTGCAGCTTTAGCTTATGGATTAGATAAATCTAAAAATAATAATATTATAGCTGTTTATGATTTAGGTGGTGGTACATTTGATATTTCTATTATTGAAGTAGATAATGTAGATGGAGAAAAAACATTTGAAGTGTTATCAACTAATGGTGATACACATTTAGGAGGAGAAGATTTTGATAATAAGATAATTAATTATTTAGTTTCTGAATTTAAAAAAGATTATAATATTGATTTATCTAATGATTCATTAGCTATGCAAAGATTAAAAGATTCTTCTGAAAAAGCAAAAATAGAATTATCTTCATCTAATCATACTGAAATTAATTTACCTTATATAACAGCTGATAAAAATGGTCCTAAACATTTAAATATAAAGTTAACTAGAGCTAAATTAGAATCATTAGTAGAAAGTTTAATTATAAAATCTATAGATCCTGTAAATAAAGCTTTAAAGGATGCTAAATTATCTTCTAAAGATATTAATGAAATAATTTTAGTAGGTGGTCAAACTAGAATGCCTTTAGTACAAAAAAAAGTTACTGATTTTTTTGGTAAAAAACCTAAAAAAGATGTAAATCCTGATGAAGCAGTAGCTATAGGTGCTGCTGTACAAGGTGGTGTATTATCTGGTGATGTAAAGGATGTATTATTATTAGATGTAACACCATTATCTTTAGGTATAGAAACTATGGGTGGTGTAATGACAACATTAATTAATAAAAATACAACTATACCTACTAAACATAGTCAAGTATTTTCTACTGCAGAAGATAATCAATCAGCTGTTACAGTACATGTTTTACAAGGTGAACGTAAAATAGCTAAAGATAATAAATCTTTAGGTCAATTTAATTTAGATGGTATACATTCTGCTCCTAGAGGAGTACCTCAAATTGAAGTTACATTTGATATTGATGCTGATGGTATTTTACATGTATCAGCAAAAGATAAAAATACAGGTAAAGAACAAAAAATAACTATTAAAGCTTCTTCAGGTTTAAATGAAAGTGAAATACAAAAAATGATAAAAGATGCTGAAGTAAATTCAGAATATGATCGTAAATTTGAAGAATTAGTTCAAGTTAAAAATCAGGCTGATCATTTAATACATTCTACAAGAAAACAAATAGATGAAATAAAAGATAAAATTTCATTAGATGATAAAAATAAGATAGAATCTTTATTATTAAATTTAGAAAATCTCTGTAAATATGATGATAAAAACAAAATAGATAGTTGTATGCAAGATATTATTCAATTATCTAGTAAATTTTCTCAATATAATAGTAATAATGATAATATTAAATCTGAAAGTGATAATAGTTCAGTAGTAGATGGTGAGTATGAAGAAATAAATAAAAATAATAATAATAATAAATAATTTTTTTTTTATTAAAAGGTATATATGGAAAAAAAAGATTATTATCAAATTTTAGGTATATCTAAAAATGCTAATAAGTCTGATATTAAAAAATCATATAGAAAATTAGCTATAAAATATCACCCTGATAGAAATCAGGGTAATAAAAAATTTGAAGAAAAATTTAAAGAAGTTAAAGAAGCTTATGAGGTATTAATAGATGATAAAAAAAGATCAATGTATGATAAGTATGGACATAATGCTAATATAAATGATAGTGAATTTACTTCAGAATTTACTACTTCTGGTGATTTTGGTGATATTTTTGGAGATGTTTTTGGTGATATATTTGGTGTTAAAAAAAAAAATAAATCTTATAAAAAAGGTTCAGATATAGAATATAATTTATATATTAATTTAGAAGATGTTTTAAATGGTGTTTCAAAAAAAATTAATATTAATGTTATACAAAAGTGTAGTTTATGTTATGGTAGTGGATGTAGATCAGGTTATAAAAAAAATATATGTAAAGTTTGTAGGGGTTCAGGAAATTTAAAAATTAAACAAGGTTTTTTTACTGTTCAACAAACTTGTCCTAATTGTAATGGTTATTGTTATGTAATAAATAATCCTTGTTATATATGTAAAGGTGAAGGTATAGAAAAATGTGTTAAAGATATAATAATTAAAGTACCTATAGGTATTAGTGATGGTGATAAAATAAGATTAATAGGTAAAGGTAATTGTTCTAGTTTTGGTAAAAATCCTGGTGATTTATATATATGTATAAAAGTTAATAAACATAATATTTTTGATAGAAAAGGTAATGATTTATATTGTAATATACCTATTAGTTTTTCTATGGCTGCTTTAGGTGGTGAATTAAAAGTTCCAACATTATTAGGTAATATTATTTTAAAAATACCTTCTGAAACACAAACTGGTACTTTATTTAAAATTAAAAATAGAGGTATTAAATATTTAAAAAAAAATATTTGAGGTGATTTATTTTGTAAAGTATATGTTGAGACTCCAGTTAATCTTAGTAAAAATCAAAAAAAAATATTATATAATTTAAGTTTAACTAATAATAATAGTGAAGTTAATAATCCTAAATCTAAAAATTTTTTTGATAAAGTTAAAATTTTTTTTAAAAATTTAACTAAATAATTAATTTTTATATATAGGATATTTTTTACATATTTTATTTACTTTTTTTTTTATTTTATATATATATTTTTTTTTTTTTATATTATGTAATAATTTACATATTAATTTTGCTATATATGATGATGTTTTTTCTTTTATTCCTCTTTTAGTTATTGATGGTGTACCTATTCTTATTCCAGATGTTTTTAAAGAATTTTTTTTATCATCTGGAATATAATTTCTATTAACAATTATATTTGCTTTTTCTAGTATTTTTTCTGCAGTTTTTCCAGATATTTTAATATTATTTAAATTTACTACAAATAAATGTGTTTGTGTGTTATTAGATATTATTTTAAATTTTCTTTTTTTAAATTCTTTAAACATATATTTTGTATTTTTTAATATTTGTTTTTGATATTTTTTAAATTTTTTATTTAAAGCTTCTTTAAAACATATAGCTTTTGCAGATATTATATGCATTAATGGACCTCCTTGTGTTTGAGGAAAAACTGAATAATTTATTTTTTTATATATTGTTTTGTTATTAGATAAAATTATTCCTCCTCTTGGTCCACAAAGTGTTTTATGTGTGGTACTAGTTACTATATGTGCATATTTTATAGGATTAGGATATAAATTAGATACTATTAATCCTGCTATATGTGATATATCAGCTAATAAGTAGCTTTTATTTAAATTAGCTATTTTTCTAAATTTTTTTCAATTACATATTTTAGAAAATGAGGAAAATCCAGCTATTATTAATTTAGGTTTATATTTTATTGCTAATTTTTTTATATTTTTATAATCTATATTACCTTTTTTATTTAAATAATAATATTTACATTTATATATTTTATTTGATATACTTGATTTTGATCCATGACTTATATGTCCTCCATGTGTTGTTTTCATTGATAATATTGTATCACCTATATTTAAAATTGAATTATAAGCAGCTAAATTTGCTTGAGTTCCTGAATGTGGTTGAACATTTACATATTTTGCTTTAAATAATTTTTTAGCTCTTTTAATTGCTATATATTCTATTTTATCTATATATTTGCATCCTCCATAATATCTTTTTTTATAATATCCTTCTGCATACTTATTTGTTAATATAGATCCTTGTGCTTTTAATATATTTTTATTTACATAATTTTCTGATGCTATTAAGTTTAAAGTTTTTTGTTGTTTTTTTTTTTCTAATTTTATTATTTTAAATATTGTATCTTTTTTCATTTTTTTTTTTTAAATAATATATTTTTTATATATAAAATAATATATTTAGATTTTGGATATATTATTTTATTTTTTTTTTTTTTAATTATATATAAAAATTTTTTTTTTGTTTGATATTTGTTAAATAAAATAGTTATTTTATTATTTAAGTTTTTTATATATTTTTTTATTTTTTTTATAGATAAAATTTTTTTTTTAATTTTTTTATTTTTTTTAAATATATAATTATATATATTTTTTTTATTATGATATATTAATATGTTTATTATATTATTTTTTTTATATTTATTAAAATAATTGTATGATATTATTTTATATGATTTTATTTTTAATATTTTTATATTTTTATATTTTATTTTAAATATTTTTGATATTAATGAAGAAATTCTTATACCTATTATACTTCCTGGTCCTTTATTTATAGCTATTATATTTATTTTATTTTTTTTTATATTTATTTTTTTAAATAATTTTTTAATTAATATTAATATATATTTACTACTTTTTATTTTTGTATATTTATATTTACTAAATATTTTTTTATTATAATAAATAGATATTGAGCAAAGTTCAGTAGATATTTCAATAGATAATATATTTATATTTTTCATTATTTTTTTAATTTTTTTAATAATATAATTTTTATATTTTTATATAAATATTTTATAATAATTTTATTATTAATATTATTTTTTTTTTTATATTGTAGCTTATATTTTATGAAAAATATTTATTTTAAATCTGTTAAAGGAATGAAAGATTATTTTGATAATAATATATTAATTTATAATTATTTAGAAAATGTTTTTAAAGATTTAATTAAAAGTTATTCTTTTAATGAAGTTAAATTTCCTATTTTAGAAAAAAGTTTTTTATATAATAGAAATTTTTATAGAGTAAATAATAATTTTTTAGATAATAAAATGTATTCATTTTTAGATAAAAATAATATAAGTTTAAGTTTAAGACCTGAAGGTACTATGAGTTGTGTAAGAATGTATTTAGAACATAAAATGTTTAATTTTATTGATTTGAAAAAAATATGATATTTAGGTCCTATGTTTAGATATGAAAATACGCAAAGAGGTAGATATAGACAATTTAATCAAATAGGTTTAGAAATATTTGGTAGTAGTAGTTTAGTTTCTAGTTTAGAATTAATTTTAATAATTAATAAATTTTTTAAAATTTTAAATATAGAAAATTTATTTGTTTTAGAAATAAATTCTATAGGAGTTTTAAAAGATAGAGAAAATTATATAAATTTTTTAAATACTAAATTAGTAAAAAATAAATTATTATTTAAAAAATTAGGTATTGATAGATTTGATTTTAATTTATTTAAAAAAATTGATAATAATAATATTAATTATATAGAAATATTAAAAAATTTTCCAAATATTTTGAATTTTTTATCTGAGAAATCTATTTTAAATTTTAATAATTTATGTAAAAGTTTAGATAATTTAGGTATTAAATATATTATAAATACTAATTTAGTTAGAGGTTTAGATTATTATAATGATTTAGTTTTTGAATGAAAATATAAGTTATGAAAAAATATAAATACTATATGTGCAGGTGGAAGATATGATTTTTTAATAAAAAGTATATCTAATATGGATATTCCAGCAGTAGGTTTATCTTTAGGTTTGGATAGATTAATTTTAATAATAAAAGATAATTATATTAAAAATAAGTTTGAAAAAAAAATTGATATATATATTATATCATATTACAATTTAGATACTATGTTGTTAGGTTTAAATATTACTGAAAATATTTTAAATTCAGATTTGTTTTTTTTAAAAGTTTATCATAATTATTTTATATATAATAATTTAAATAAATTAATTTTAAATGTTTTAAAATTGAATTGCAGAATTATTATTATTATTGGTAAAAGAGAATTTTTAAATAAAAAAATAACTATTAAAGATTTATATTTAAATAATCAATATAGTTTATCTTTAAAAAAAAATGTTGTAAATTTTATAAGTGGTTTATTTAAAATTAAAAATTAATTATATATAATTTGTTTATTAAATATTTTTATAAAATGTATACTATATGTTTATTAGGTAGATCTAAAGTAGGAAAAACTAGTTTTTTTAGAAAAATAATTAATAATAATATTTTTTCTTTAAAATTAAAAAATTCATTAGATTTTAGTTATTGTTTGAAATTAATTAATAATAAATATTTTATATTTATAGATACTATAAATATATATAATAAAATTAATAATTTAAAATTTAAAAATATTTATAATGAATTATATAAAAAATTTTTATTTAATATTTATAATTCTGATTTAATATTATTTTTAATAGATTATTCAGTAGGTTTATTAGATGAAGATATAATTTTTTATAAAAAATTTATTAAAAATTATGTTAATAAAACTATTTTAATTTTGAATAAAATTGATTTAATTTATAAATATGAATATTTAAATAAATATTTTATTGTAAATAATTATTATAGTTTAAATATTAAAAATATTATGTTTATTTCTATATTAAATAATTTTAATTTAGATAAGTTATTTAATAAAATATATATTTTATTAAATAATAAAAATAATAATTTAAAATTTTTTAATTATTTATTAAAATATTGTATTAATTTATATAATTTTAATATTAATGATTTAAAATTTAATAATAATAATTATAATAAAAAATTATTATATAATTATACAATAAATATTATTATTTTAGGTAAAACTAATGTTGGTAAATCAACTTTTTTAAATTCAATATGTAATGATAATCGTAGTTTTGTTTCTAGTGTAAAAAATGTTACTAAGGATTTTATTTTTTTTAATTTTATAAATAATAATATTAAATATTTAATATCTGATTCTCCAGGTATAGGTAAATATTTTTTAAATAATAATAATTTTTCTATATTTAGTTTTTATAAAACTATTAGTTTTTTTAATATAATTTTTTTTATGATAGATATTAATTATGGTTTAACTAAATATGATTTATATTTAATAAATTTTTTTTTAATAAAAGGTAAAATATTATTTATAATTTTTAATAAATGTGAAAATTTAAAAAATAGTGATAAATATAAAATTAAAAATTATATCATTAATAGATATGGTTTTATAAAGAATTTATTTATATTTTTCATTTCTGCTTTATATATAGATAATATTTTTATTTTTAATTTATTTAATTTATGTTATAATTGTTATAATAATATTTTTTATAGTAATATTAATACTTCTAAAATAAATAAAATTTTAAAATTAGCTATAAATAATTTTAATGAAAATAATTATTTTAAGAAAGTTTTTAATTTAAAATATGCACATATTGGTAGTTATAAACCTTTTACTATAATTATACATGGTAATAATGTAAATAATATAAATTTATCTTATAAAAAATATTTAATTAATTTTTTTATTAAAAGGTTAAATTTTTTAAGTTTTAATATTAATTTAAAATTTAAAGAATCTTTAAATCCATATGTAAATAATAAAAAGTAAATTTATTAATTTCGACAATCGCTATTTTTATATAGAGGAAAGTCCGGACTCCATAGGACATAATGCCAGATAACATCTGGAAAAATAATATTTTATTTTATGAATGTGCAACAGAAAATAACCGCCTTAATAAGGTAAGGGTGAAAAAGTATGGTAAGAGCATACTATATATTATAGTAATATAATATATGTGTAAACTCCATTAGGAGCAAGGCTAAATTTAGATATTAATATATCTATTTTATATTTAAATAGAAAAATATATTGTCCATATATATATATTTTATATCATGGTAAGCTGCTTGAGCTAATAAGTAATTATTAGTCTAGATTAATGATTGTCTTATTATTTTTTTTTTTTTAATAAACAGAATCCGGCTTATAATTTTTATTTTTATTTTTTATTATATAAAAATATTAAAAAAAAATATTAAAAAAATATATAAAATTTTTAATTAAATTAAATATTTTATTAATTTTATTTATAATTAATATTTGTAATATAATTAAATTTATAATTATTATTGATATTATTTTTTTAATTATTATTATAAATATTTTTATATTATTAATTTTATTAATTATATATATAATAATTATATTATTAATTAATATTGATATTAATATAATTTTGGTTTGTATTATTATAATTAATAAAATTGTATTATATTTTATTTTTTTAATTATAAAATATATTTTTTTTATTAAAATATTTATAATATTTTTTTTATATAAATTTAATAAATTTTTTATTATCATATATCTATTTTAAAAGAATAATATTATTATAATTTAATATAATATAATTTTAAAATATAAATAATAGTTATGTTGAAAATATTTAATACTATTAATAATAAAAAAGAAAAATTTTCGTCATTTATTAAAGATAAAGTTAATATTTATGTTTGTGGTGTAACTACTTCTAATTATTGTCATATAGGACATATTAGAACATTTTATTTTTTTGATATTTTATTAAATTATTTAAAATTTTTAGGATATGATTGTAAATATATAAGAAATATTACAGATATTGATAATAAAATTATAAATGATTCTATAAAAAAAGGGATTTGTGTAAGAAATTTATTTATTAAAATGATTAATTGTATGTTTGATGATTTTAATAATTTTAATTTTAATTTACCTAGTTTAGAACCCAAATTAACAGATAATATTGAATATTTAATAATAAATATAATTAATTTATTAAATAAAGGTTATGCTTATATATCTAATAATGGTGATGTTTTATTTAATTATAAAAATTTTTATAATGTTTTTAAATTTAACTTTTTTAAAAAAAATATATCTTTAGATTGTAAAGATTTTGTTTTATGAAAAATAAATAAAAAAAATGATAATTATGGTTGAATATCACCTTGAGGTTTTGGTAGGCCAGGTTGACATATAGGTTGTTCTGTTATTAGTAATATTTATTTAAATAAAACTATAGATATACATGGTGGTGGTTCTGATTTAATATTTCCTCATCATGAAAATGAATTAATTTTATCTAAATGTTTATTTAGTTTTAAATATTATGTTAAATATTGAATTCATACTGGTTTAGTAATTTTTAATAATAATAAAATTTCTAAATCTAAAAATAATTTTTTTGTATATAAATTATTAAAAAAATATTCACCTGAAGTTATTAAATTTTATTTAATGTCTAAACATTATAGAAAAAATTTATATTATGATTATAAAAATTTAGATATAGCTAATAAATCTTTTAATAAATTATATTTAGGTTTATATGGTTTAGATTTAAATATAGAGTTAAATAATAAAGATTTTTTATATTTTAAAGAATTTGATGATATTTTTTTTAAATATATGAATGATGATTTTAATATTAGTGGTATATATAAATTATTATTTTTAATGTTATCTGAAATTAATAAATTTAGAAGTAAAAATTTTTATTTAGCTAGTAAATTAGGAATAAAAATGAAGTTTTTTGCTAATTTTTTAGGTTTATTAAAAATAGATATAAAGAAATTTTTAACTAATAGATATTTATATAATAAAAATAATTATTTAAATTTATTAAATAAGATAAACATTTTAATAAAAAAGAGAAATTTAGAACGTAAAAGAAATAATTGAAAAAAAGCAGATTTTTATAAAAGTAAATTATTAAAATTAAATATTGGTTTAATAGATAAAGATAATTATTTAACTGAATGATATTTTATTAAGTAATATATAATTATTAATTATTATTTATTATTTTTATTATATAATTTTATAATATTTTTTAATAGTATTGATATAGTCATCGGACCTATACCCCCAGGTACTGGAGTAATATATTTTATTTTTTTAATTATTGATTTTATTTTTATATCGCCTGTTATTTTTTTTTTTTTATTTATATTTACACCTATATCTATTATAATTAAATTTTTTTTTATTCATTTTTTTTTTATATAATTATATTTTCCAATAGCTGTAATTAATATATCTGTTTTTTTTATATGTTGTTTAATTTTTTTTGTTTTTGAATTTATTATAGTTACAGTACATTTTTTGTTTATTAATTCCATTAATAATGGTTTCCCTATTAAATTAGAACAATTTATTATTACTACATTTAATCCAATTAAATTAATTTTATATATTTTAAATAATTTAATTACTCCATATGAAGTGCATGATCTAATATTTGGAAAACCTTGAGATAATTTTCCTATATTTTTATAATTTAAACCATCTACATCTTTTTTATAATTTATTATATTTATAATTTTATTATAATTAAATTTTTTAGGTAATGGTAATTGTATTAATATACAATCTATATTATTATTTTTATTTAATTTTTTGATTAAATTAATTATATTTTTTTCATTTTCTTTTTTATTAATATTATAAATTTTATATTTTATATTTAATAATTTTAGATAGTAACATTTTTTATTTATATATATTTTAGATGATTTATAATTTCCTATATTAATTATTATTATATTAGGTTTTCTTTTATTTTTATTTAATATTTTTTTTATTTTTTTTTTTATTTTTATGATTGTTTTTTTTAAATATTTTTTTCCTGAAAGTATTTTATTTTTGTACATTTTTTTTTGACTTTTTTTTTTTTTTATTTTATTATATTATAATACGCTCTTAGCTCAGTGGATAGAGCAACAGCCTTCTAAGCTGTAGGTCACAGGTTCAAATCCTGTAGAGCGTGTTATTTATTTTTTTTTGATATATTTTTTTTAAATAAAATTTTAATTATTTGTTTAATATTTTTTAAACTGTATATTTTAATATTTTTTTTTATTTCTTTAGGTATTTTTTTTAAATCATTTTTATTATTTTTTGGTATTATAACTTTTTTTACTCCTCCCCTTAATGCAGCTAATAATTTTTCTTTTAATCCTCCAATAGAAATTATTTTTCCATTTAATGTTATTTCTCCTGTCATTGCTATATTAGGTTTTATAGTATTTTTAGTTAATGTTGATATTATAGATGTACATATTGCTATTCCTGCGCTTGGACCATCTTTGGGAATTGATCCTTCAGGAATATGTACATGTATATCTTTTTTATAATAAAAATTTTTTTTTATTTTTAATTTTTTTGATAGAGATCTTACTACTGTAAGTGATATTTTTATAGATTCTTGCATTATTTTACCTAAAGATCCAGTATATATTAATTTTCCAGAACCATGTATAGATTTTGATTCTATTGTAATTAAATCACCTCCTAATTCTGTTCATGCTAAACCTATTACTTCTCCAATTTTATTTTTTTTATTAATTTTACCATAATTGAATTTTTTATTACCTAAATATTTTTTTATATTTTTTTTATTTATATTTATTTTTTTATTTATTTTATTATTTAATAATATTTTTTTAACAGATTTTCTACATATTTTAGATATTTCTTTATCTAATCCTCTTACACCGTATTCTTTAGTATAATATCTAATAATTTTTATTATGCATTTACTATCTATAAATATTTCATTTTTTTTTAATGAATTATTTATTATTTGTTTAGGTATTAAATGTTTTTCACATATATATTTTTTTTCTTTTTCTGTATATCCAGATATTTTTATAATTTCCATTCTATCTAGTAGTGTTATTGGTATATTATTAGTAGAATTTGCAGTTGATATAAACATTATATTTGATAAATCGTAATCTATTTCTATGTAATGATCGTTAAATATATTATTTTGTTCTATATCTAATACTTCTAATAATGCAGAAGTGGGATCTCCTCTTGAGTCATATGATATTTTATCTATTTCATCTAATAAAAATAATGGATTTTTAACTTTTGTTTTTATTATTTGTTGTATTATTTTACCTGGCATAGATCCTATATATGTTTTTCTATGTCCTCTTATTTCTGCTTCATCTTTTATACCTCCTAAAGATATTTTTATATATTTTCTACCTGTTGATTTTGCTATAGATTTACATAAAGTAGTTTTTCCTACACCTGGTGGTCCTATTAAACATAGTATAGGTCCTTTTATTTTATTAGATCTGTTTTGTACTGCTAAATATTCTAATATTCTTTCTTTAACATTATTTAAACCAAAATGATTTATGTCTAGTATTTCTTTAGCTTTATTTAAATCTTTTATTATTCTTGTTTTTTTGTATCAAGGTATTTGTAATATTCAATCTATATATGTTCTTGATACTGTTGCTTCTGCGGACATAGGTTGCATCATTTTAAATTTTTGTAATTCTAATTCTATTTTTTTTTTTGCTTGTTTTGGTAATTTATATTTTATTATTTTTTTTTTAATTATTTCATATTCATTATTTATATTATCTATATTATTTAATTCTTTTTGTATTGCTTTCATTCTTTCATTTAAATAATATTCTCTTTGCCCTTTTTCCATTTGTTGTTTAATTCTTTCCCTAATTTTTTTTTCTATTTTTAAAATATTTATTTCAGATTCTATTATTATCATTATATATTCTAATCTTTTTTTAATATTTTTTATTTCTAATATTTTTTGTTTTTTAGTTAATTTTAATTGAATATTATATGCAATAGTATCTGATAATTTAGTTGGATTTTTAATATTTTTTAATGATATTAATATTTCTTGTGGTATTTTATTATTTAATTTTAAATAAGTTTCAAATTGATTTATTATACTTTTTATAAGTATTTTATTTTTTTTATTATTTTTATTTGTTTCTTTTATTTTTTTATATTTTGCTCATAGACATTTATTTTTTTCTTTTATTTTTTTTATTTTAATTCTTTTTAATCCTTCTATTAATATTTTTAATGTTCCATCTGGAAGTTTTAATATTTGTAAAATTAATGAGATAGTTCCTATATTAAATAAATCTTTTTTTTTTGGTTCATCTTGTTTAGGATTTTTTTGAGCTATTAATATTATTTTTTTATTTTTTTTTATTGATATTTCAAGGCATTTTATAGATTTTTTTCTTCCTATAAATAATGGTACTATCATGTGTGGATATATTACTGTATCTCTTAAAGGTAAAATAGGTATAATATTATTTTTTTTTTTTTTTAAATTATTTTTATTTACATTATTTTTATTTATATTTTTTTTATTTATATTGTTTTTATTTATATTTTTTTTATTTATATTATTTTTATTATTTTTTATTTTTTTAGGTTTCATTATAAATTTTAAATTTTATTAATTAATTAATATAATTATTTAAATATTTAATTTTTTATATTTTTTTATTATTGATTTTTTATTTATTAAAATATTTTTATTTATATATTTATTATTTTTATACATATATTTAAATAGTATTTTTTCTAATATATATTTAAGTCCTCTTGCTCCTATATTTTTTTTTATTGATATTTTTGCTATTAATTTAATAGATTCTTTTGTAAATTTTAAATTTATATTTTCTAATTTTAATAAATATTTATAATATTTAATTATAGAATTTTTTGGTTTTATTAATATTTTTATTAATTCTTTTTCAGTTAATTTTTTTAATGTAGTAATAATAGAAAATCTACTTATAAATTCAGGTATAAATCCAAATTTAATTAAATCTTTATATTCTATATTTTTTTTTTTTTTTTTTATTATACTTTTATTAAAGCCTATATTATTATTATTAATTTTTTTTTTTATTATTTTATTTATATCATTAAAAGTTCCTCCACATATAAAAAGTATATTATTAGTATTTATTAATATATTTTGTTGTAATGGATGTTTTCTTCCTCCAGTAATTGGTACTGATGATATTGTACCTTCTATAATTTTTAATAAAGATTGTTGTACACCTTCTCCTGATACATCTCTAGTAATTGATATATTATTATTTTTTTTTGAAATTTTATCTATTTCATCTATATATATTATACCTTGTTCTGCTTTTTTAATATTAAAATTACATTTTTGTATTAATCTTAATAGTATATTTTCTACATCGTCACCTACATAACCTGCTTGAGTTAATGTTGTTGCATCTGTAATAACTATAGGTATATTTAATATTTTTGATATTGTTTTTATTATTAATGTTTTTCCACTTCCTGTAGGTCCTATAATAATTATATTTGATTTATAATAATCAGTTATTTTATTTTTTTTTTTTGTATTAATTATTTTAAAATGATTATATATAGCAAGTGAAATTTTTTTTTTTGTATTATTTTGTCCTATTATATATTTATCTAATTTTTTTTTTATATATATAGGTTTGTATTTTTCTAAATTAAAATAATAATTTTTATTTATATTTTTATTTTTTTTAGTTTTATTATTATTATTAATTTTATTTTTCATTTTTATGTTTTTTTTTTTTTTTTAATATTTTATCAATTATTCTATATTTTAATGCTTCTTTAGAATTAAAATATTTATCTTTTTCTATATCTTTTTTTATTATTTCTATAGGTTGTTTAGTTCTTTTATGAATTATATTTATTAATTTATTTTTTATTTTAATTATTTCATCAGTTTGTATTTTTATATCTGTTGCTTTACCTTCTATTTTTCCTAGTGGTTGATGTATCATAATATTAGAATTAGATAAGCAAAATCTTTTTTTATTTTTTCCTGAAATTAAAAGTATTGATGCCATAGAATATGCTTTTCCTATACATATTGTATTAATATCAGGTTTAATATAATTCATTGTGTCATATATAGACATACCTGAACTAATTATTCCTCCTGGTGAATTTATATATATAAATATATCTTTTTTATTATTTAAATATTCTAAATATAATAATTGTGAAATTATATTATCAGACATATAATCATCTATATATCCAGTTAAGAAAATTATTCTGTTTTTTAATAGTTTATTTAATATAATATTATTATTTTTATAATATTGGTTATAATAGCTATTTTTATTTAGTTTCATTTTTTTTTTTTTTTATTTAAAAAATTATATTTATAGTTTTTGAAACAAATTTTGTGTAAAATTTTATTTATTAATTTATAATCATTTTGTGATCCAAATTTTTTTATTAGTTTAATACTTTCATTAATTATTATTTTTTTGTCTAATTTTTTATTTTTTTTAAGTTCATATATAGCTATATTTAAAACAGATATTTTAATTAATCCTATATATCTTTTTTTTTTTTTTAAATTTTTATTTATAATTTTATTTATATATTTTTTTTTTTTTTTAATTCAAGATAATATATTTTTTAAATATTTTTTATCTATTTTTTTAAATATTTTTTTGTTTATTAATTTGAATTCTTTTATTTTAGATTTAATATTATTACATTTTGATATTATAAAAGAATATATTATTTGTAGAGCTATTTCTCTAGTTTTTATATTTTTTTTGAAGTGCAAAATTTAATCCTATATAATTTATTTAAATTATTTTATTTTTTATTTCTAAAAATTATTCTTCCTTTATTTAAATCATATGGTGTAATTTCAACTATTACTTTATCTCCTGTTAGTATTCTTATATAATTTTTTCTCATTCTACCTGATATATGAGCTATTATTATATTTCCATTTTCTAATTTTACTTTAAACATAGTATTTGGTAATGTTTCTATAATTATACCTTTTAGTTCAAAATTATTTTTTTTAATCATATAGTAAATTTATATATTTTAATGTTATTTTTTATTTTAATTTATTTTTTATCTTTATTAAAGATATTTATATATTTTCTAAATATTTTTGTACATCTAATGCTGCTATACATCCTGAAGATGAAGCTATAATTGCTTGTTTATATTTAATATTAGTTACATCTCCTGCTGCAAATATTCCTTTTATATTAGTCATAGAACTATATTTACAATTTTTATAATTTATAATGATATATTTTTTTTTATCTAATTTTATTATTTTACTAAATATTTTAGTATTAGGTTTATGTCCTATGGATATAAATAAACCATTTATTTTAATTTTTTTTCTTTTTTTTTTTTTATTTGATTTTAATATTAAAAATATATGTTTTTTTTTTTTTTTTATTTTTTTTATTATATAATTTTTTAAAAATATTATTTTTTTTTTTTTTTTTATTTTTTTTAATAATATTTTATCTGATGTAAATTTTTTTCTTCTATGTATTATAAATATTTTTTTTGCTATTTTATGCATTAATATACATTCTTCTATTGCATTATTTCCTCCTCCTACTATGGCTATTTTTTTATTTTTATAAAAATATCCATCACAATAAGCACAATTAGATATTCCTTTACCATATAATTTTTTTTCATTATTTATATTAAGTTTCTTAGGTTTACATCCTGTAGCAATAATAATAGATTTAGATAAATATTTTTTTTTTTTTCCTGAAATTATAAATAATTTATTATATATTTTTATTTTTATTATTTCATCATATATTATTTTTGTTTTTAATTTTATAGCTTGTTTTTTAATATTATTTATTAAATTTATTCCATTTATTTTTTTTTTTCCTGGTCAATTTTCAATGTTATTAGATTTTATTATTTGTCCTCCTTCATTTTTTCCAGTTATTAATATAGGTTTTAAATTTGCTCTTGCTAAATATATAGCTGAAGTATATCCTGATGGTCCTGATCCTATTATTATTATTTTATTTATTTTGTTCATTTTTTTATATTATAATTATTTTTTTTTTTATTTTTAATATGATATAATTTATTTTGAATATTTTTAATTTATTAAATATTATATAATTTTAATGTTAAATATAAAATTTTTATTAAAAGATATAGATAATTTTGTAAATATTATTAAAAATCGTATATCTAAATTAGAAATAAAATTATTATTGGATGTTTATAATGATTTTAAAAAAATTAAATTTGATATAGAATTTTTACAATTTAAAAAAAAAATACTATCTAAAAAATTTTTTATATTAAAAAAAAAAAAAATTAATGTTATTTATTTAAAAAATTTTATTATAATGTTTAAAGAAAATATTAATTTTAAAAATAAAAAAAAGGATGAAATTTATTTTAAATTTAAAAATATTATATTAAATATTCCTAATATACCATATAAAGATGTTCCTAAAGGTAATAGTGATAAAGATAATAAAATAATTAGTTTTTGAGGAGTAATTAAGAGAAATAAAAATATATTAGATCATATTGAATTTTGTAAAAATAGTGATAGTTTAAATTTTAAAGAATCAACATTATTAAGTGGTTCTTCTTTTGTTGTTATGAAAGATATAATTGCAATTCTATATAGAGCTATATCTCAATTTATGATTAATTATCATATTTTAAATAATAATTATAAGGAGATTTATGTACCATATATAGTTAAAGTAGATTCATTATATAATTCAGGTCAATTACCTAAGTTTGAAAATAATATTTTTTATGTTTATAAAAAATGTGATTTAATAAAAGATAAATTTGCTTTAATACCTACTTCTGAAGTTTGTTTGATAAATTTATTTAGAAATAAAGTTTTTAAAGAAAGTGATTTACCAATAAAATTAGTATCTAATACTCCTTGTTTTAGAGCTGAATCTATTTCTTATGGTAAAAAAAGTAAAGGAATTTTTAGATTAAATCAATTTGATAAAGTTGAATTAGTTCAAATTGTTAATCCTAATAATTCTATGAAATCATTAAATGAATTAACTTTTGATGCTGAAAATATTTTAATTAAATTAAATATTCCTTATAGAAAAGTTTTATTATGTACTAATTCAATGAATTTTAGTTCTTGTAAAACATATGATATAGAATATTGGTCTCCTATTAATAATAAGTTTTTAGAGATATCTTCTTGTTCAAACACTTCTGATTTTCAGTCTAGGAGAATAAATATTAAATATTATGATAAATTGTTTAATATAAAAAGATTAGTACATATTATTAATGGTTCTGGTTTAGCAGTTGGTAGAACTTTAATAGCTATATTAGAGAATCATCAAATTGATAAAGGTATTTTAAAAATACCTAAAGTTTTAATTAAATATATGAATGGAATAAAATACATAAATTTTAATAAATAAATATATGTTAAACATTAATAAAAAAAATATATGTATTGCTCCTTTATTAAATCGTATAAATATTTATAATATTTTTTTATATAACTTATTAATGAGTAATGTAAAAATATATATAGGTATGATACATATTTCTTCTTTTTTGAAAAGATATAAATTTTATTGTAATTTTTTTGAAAAAATTATTTGTAATAATATTGCAATACAATTTGTAGGAAATAATTATAAAGATTTATATAAATGTATTAGATTAATTAATATTTTTAAATTTTCTGAAATAAATTTTAATTTAGGATGTCCATCTTTATGTGCTAAAAAATGTAATTTTGGTTTTTATTTAATGAAAGATTTAAAGTTAATTATTAAATGTTTAAATTCAATATATGATGCTAATACTTGTAATAGTTTAGTATCTATTAAACATAGATTATTTTTATTTAATAGAAATTATAATGATATTTATAATTATATGTTAGATTTTTTAGGAAATATATTTTTATATACTAAATGTAAAAAATTTATAATTCATGCAAGAGGTGTTTTGAAAAATAATTATTCTACAAATTTAAATTTAAAATTATCTTGTAATTATGATATTGTATATAATTTAAAAAATAATTTACCGTTTTTAAATATTATATTAAATGGTGATATTAAAAATATATTAGATATTGAAAGTCATTTATCTAATAATATAGATGGTGTAATGATAGGTAGAGGAGTATATTATAATCCTTTATTTTTAGTTCATATTAATGAATATATTAAATATAAAATAATATATAAAAATAATAATGATTTATTTTTTAAAAGAAATAGAATTTCTAAATATATGCTTTTAATTTTTTATAAATTATATAATTTTATATATAATGAATATTATATTAATAAAACTAATCCTATAGTAATTATTAAAAATATATATTATATATTTAATAATATAAATAATGGATCAATTTTTAAAAAAAGAATTATATCATCTTGTTATATTTTTAAATATTTTAATAATTACTTAGATTTTATTAATTTTATATTTAAAGATTTTATTTAGATTTTGCTTTTTTAAATGCTTCAACCATTGTATTAAAACAATTTTTATTTTTAAATTTTTTTCTTATATTATTTTTATTTTTAATTATTTTTAAATTTATTATTCTATTATTTTTATCTATTGATATTATTTTTGTTTTTAGTATATTATTTATATTATATTTTTTTATATTTTTTTTATTTTTAATATTTATTAAACCTTCTATTTTATTATCTATTATTACTTTTATTATATTTTTTTCTATTTTTATTATTTTACAATTTATAATTTTATTTTTATATTTTTCATATTTATTAATTGGATCTTCTTTTAATTGTTTTATTCCTAATGATATTCTTTCTTTTTCAGTATTTATTTGTAGTATAATAGTTTTTATTAATTCTCCTTTTTTATATTTGTTTTTTATATTTTCATTATTTAAATTTCAAGATATATCAGAACTATGTATTAAACCATCAATACCACCTTCTAATTCTATAAATATACCAAAATCTGTTATAGATTTTATTTTTCCTTTTATTATATCTTTAATTTTATGTTTTTTAGAAAATATTATTCAAGGATTTGGTTTACATTGTTTTATTCCTAATGATATTCTTCTTTTTATTATATCAATATTTAAAATTACAGATTTTATTTTATCTCCTATATTAAATATTTTAAAAGGATTTATATTTTTATTTATTCAATCTATTTCTGATATATGAGCTAATCCTTCTATACCTTCTTCAATTTCTATAAAACATCCATAATCTGTTAAATTAGTTATTTTTCCTTTTATTTTTTTATTTTTAGGATATTTTTTTTCTATATTTTTTCAAGGATCTTTTGTAAGTTGTTTTAATCCTAAAGATACTCTAATTTTTTCTTTATCAAATTTAATTATTTTTGTTTTTATTTTTTGTCCTATTTTTAGTATTTCTTTAGGGTGTCTTATTCTTTTTCATGATATATCAGTTATATGTAATAATCCATCTAATCCTCCTAAATCTATAAAAGCTCCATAATCAGTTAAATTTTTTACTATACCTTTTATTTTTGAACCTTCATATATTTTTTTTAATAATTTTTTTTTTTCTAAGTTATTATCATTTATTATTGCAGCTTTTCTAGATAATACTATATTGTTATTTTTTTTATCTAATTTAATTACTTTAAAATCTAATAATTTTCCTTCTAATATAGAACTATCTTTTATAGGTTTAATATCTATTAAAGATCCTGGTAAAAATGATTTTATACCATTAATATCTACTGTAAATCCTCCTTTTACTCTACCTGTTATTATACCTTTTATTTTATTTGATTGTGTATATGATATTTCTAAATTATTTCATGTTTCTAATTTTTTAGCTTTTTCTCTAGATAATATTGTTTCTCCATATAATTCAAAATTATCTATATATAATTTTACTTTATCATTTATTTTTATTTTTATTTTACCTTTATTATTTTTAAATTCTTCAATTGGTATATATGATTCAGATTTTAATCCTGAATCTACTATTACATTATTATTTTTAATATTTATTATTTTTGCTTTTATTATTGAACCAGTTTTTATATTTATTTTTTTTATTGATTTTTTAAATAAATATTTAAATATATGTTTCATATTTTTTTTTATTTTATTTTAAATGTTTTTTTATTTTTTTTTATTAAAATGGTATATCATCAAAATCTATAGATATATCTTCTGATTTATTTTTTATTTTATTTTTATTTTTTTTTTGTTTTTTATTTTTATTTTTTTTATTTAATATTTTTTTTTCTATTTTTTTTTTATTTTTGTATCCTAACATTTGCATTGTTCCGTTCATATTTACTATTATTTCTGTTATATATCTATCATTTCCTTTTTGATCTTGTCATTTTCTAGTTTGTAATGATCCTTCAATATATACTTGTGATCCTTTTTTAAGATATTCTGCTGCTATTTCTGCTAATTTTCCAAATAGAATTACTCTATGTCATTCAGTTTTTTCTCTATTTTCTCCAGTGTTTTTATCTTTTCATATTTCTGAAGTAGCTATATTTAGATTTGTTATTGTATTTCCATTTGACATATATCTTATTTCAGGATTTTGTCCTAAATTTCCTATTAATATTACTTTATTTATACCTTTACTTGACATATTTTTTTTAATTTTTATTATTTTATTTATTTTTTAATAAATTTTATTTTATCATATAAATATTAAATATATTTTCTTTTTTTTTTAATAATCATATTTTTTGTTTGCATAATTATCAAATCTTGATATTTTACCATTAAAAATTAAATGTATTGTTCCAGTAGGCCCATTTCTTTGTTTTCCTATTATTATTTCAGCTATACCTTTCATATCTGAATTTTCATTATATACTTCATCTCTATATATAAATATTATTAGATCTGCGTCTTGTTCTATAGAACCTGATTCTCTTAAATCAGAATTTACAGGTCTTTTATCTGATCTTTGTTCTGATGATCTATTTAATTGTGATAATGCTATTATTGGTATTTTTAATTCTTTTGCTAATAATTTTAATGATCTGGAAATATCTGCTATTTCTAATGTTCT
The DNA here is from genome assembly GCA_036884335.1 of Candidatus Stammera capleta. GTDB lineage: Bacteria > Pseudomonadota > Gammaproteobacteria > Enterobacterales > Enterobacteriaceae > Stammera > Stammera capleta_AG. The sequence goes on from CP145599.1 coordinate 89,108, forward strand.
ATTATCTAAATATGTAGATGATTTCATTAATTGTAAATAGTCTATCATTACTATACTTAATCCTTTATTTTCTCTATATATTTTTCTTGTTCTTGATCTTATATCTGTAGGTGTTAAATTACATGAATCATCTATAAAAATATTTTTTTTTTTTTCTAATATTTTTATTGTATTTATTATTTTAATTCAATCTTCATTATTTAATTTACCTGTTTTTATTTTATTTTGATCTACTCTAGATAAAGATGAAATTATTCTAATTATAATTTGTTCTGATGGCATTTCTAAACTAAAAATTAATATTGGTTTTTTATAAGACATAGATATATTTTCACAAATATTCATTGCAAATGTAGTTTTTCCCATAGATGGTCTTGCAGCTATTATTATTAAATCTGATTTTTGAAATCCAAATGTTTTTTTATTTAAATCTATATATCCAGTATTTATACCAGTAATATTTTTTTTAGGATTTTTATATAATTTTTTTATTTTTTTTTTAGTTTTTTTAATTATGTTTTTTATATTTTGTGGTTTATTTTCATTATTTAGTTTTTCTTCTGATATTTTAAATATTTTTGATTCTGCTAAATCTATTATTTCTTTACTATTTCTTCCTTGTGGATTAAAACTATGTATTATTATTTCATTAGATATATTTATAATTTTTCTTAATATTGATTTTTCTTTTATTATTTCTGCATAATAATTTATATTAGATACACTTGGTATATTTTGAGATAATTCAGCTAAATATTCAAATCCACCTATTATTTCTAATTTTTTATTTTTTTTTAATGATTCTGATAGTGTTATTAAATCTATAGGTTTATATGATTCTAATAATTTTTTCATTTCATTAAATATTATTTGATGAGATTTATTAAAAAAATCGTTAAAGTTTATTATTTCATATATATTTTCTCATTTATCGTTATCTAACATTAATCCTCCTAATACTGATTGTTCTGATTCTATAGAATATGGAGGTGTATTAATTTTTTTATTTTTTATTTTATTATTTTTAAAAAAATTTTTCATTTTAATATAAAATATTTTATGTTATTTTTTTAAATATTATTATAATTTATTTTTATTTAATATGTTACCTATAGCTTTATATATACATATTCCTTTTTGTTTAAGTAAATGTTTTTATTGTTCTTTTTTTAGTTTAAATTATTTTAAATATGATTATTTTTTTTATAAAAAATATATTATTAGTTTAATTAGTGATTTAAAAAATGATTTTTTTTTATTTAATTTATACGATAGATTAATATATAGTATATATATTGGTGGAGGTACACCAACTTTATTAGATATAAGTTTATTTGATTTATTATTTGAAAATTTATTTTTAAATTTTAAATTTGTAGATAATTTAGAAATTACTTTAGAAACTAATATATTAAAGTTAGATAAAAGTTATTTTTTTAGATTAAAAAATATAGGTATTAATAGAATATCAATAGGTGTTCAAAGTTTTAATAATTATATTTTAAAATTTATAAATAGAAATTATTTTGTAAAGGATATTATTAATTTTATTAAATTTGTTAGTAGTATATTTGATAATTATAATATTGATTTAATATATGGTTTACCTAATCAAAATATTAATCATATTATTGATGATTTAAATTATATAAAAGATTTATGTATTCCTCATATATCTTGATATGAATTATATATTGATAAAAATATTATATTAAAAAATTTAAATTTACCTAATTTTGAAATATTAGATGATATGTTTTTTTTAATTAAAGATAGTTTATTATATAATGGTTATATAAATTATTCTATATCTTGTTTTTCTTTAAGTAAAAGTTATTTTTGTAAACATAATATTAATTATTGAAAATTTGGTGATTATATTGGAATAGGTTGTTCTTCTCATGGTAAAATTACTGTTTTAAATAAATTTTTAATTTATCGTTTAATTAAAAATTATAATATATCTGAATATTTATTGAATAAATTTATTATTAGTAAAAATATTTTAAATAAAAAAGATATTATTAAGGAATATTTTATTAATAGATTTAGATTAAATATTCCTTTTAAAATTTATCATTTTAGTTTATTTACTGGTTTATCTATTAGTTTAATTTTTAAAAAAATTAAAATTTTAGTTAAAAAAGGTTTTTTATATAATAGAAAAAATTATTATTATATTACTAAAAAAGGTTTTATTTTTAATAATAATTTAATAGAATTTTTTTTTTAGTTTATTTTTTTATATAACATCATTATAGTTGAGTGAATTATTTTTTTTTTATATAAAATTCAATTTGATGGTATATTATATATATTATTTTGTTTTTGAGTTTCTATATATATTAGTGATTTTTTTTTTATTATATTATTTTTTTCTATTATATTAATAATTTTGTTTATATATTTTTTTTTTTTATAAGGAGGATCTATAAATATTATATTATATTTTATGTTTTTAATTTTTTTTAATCATTTAATTGAATTTTTTATTTTAATTTTAAATTTTTTTTTATTTATATCTTTAAAATTTTTTTTTATTATATTAGCTATTTTATAATTTTTTTCTATTATTAAAGTATATTTTGCTTTTCTTGATATTGCTTCTAAACTTAATGATCCTGTTCCAGCAAAACAATCTATACATTTTTTATTTATTATATATTTATTTATTCATTCAAATAGTATTTTTTTATTTATTGATGATGTAGGTTTTAATTTTTTATTATTTAATGTATATATTTTTTTATTTTTATATTTACCTGATATTATTTTCATTTTTTATTATTTTTTTTTTTATTTTAAAATTATATATTTATAATGTATTTTTTTTTTTTTTATATTATATAATATAAATATTATATATTTTATATAATTAAAGTTAATTTAAATATTTATTTATAAAGAGAATTAATATGTCATTTATTAATAATATTAAAACATTTAATTTAAATAGTTTAAATTCATATATATATGTAGTTAATTCTTTACCTATTTTATCTTTTAAAGAAGAATATAAGTTAATAAATAAATTTTATTCTTTTAAAAATATTAAATATGCTAAAAAATTAATTATTTTAAATTTACGTTTTGTAGTTAATATTGCTAAAACTTATTCTAATTATGGTATTTGTATATCTGATTTAATACAAGAAGGTAATATAGGTTTAATTAAGGCAGTTAAAAAATTTAATCCTTTATTTAAGGTAAGATTAATATCTTTTGCTGTATATTGAATAAAATCAGAAATTAATGAATTTATTTTAAAAAATTGACGTATAGTGAGATTAGCTACTACTAAGTCTCATCGTAAATTATTTTTTAATTTAAGAAAGATAAAAAAAAAAATTAAATGATTAAATAATAAAGAGTTAAATAATATTTCTAAAAAATTATCTGTATCTAAAAAAGATATAATTGAAATGGAATATAGGATGTTTTCAAAAGATATTAATATAAATATTTATAATTCTAAAAATAAATTATATAATAATAATAATTTTTTTTTAAATGATAATTTATTAGATAAGGATTCTGATTTTACAAGTAAATTAGAATATTCTAATTGAGAAAATTTTATTTTAAAAAAATTTAAATTAGTTTTTTTAAATTTAGATAGTAGGAGTAAACATATTATTAAATCAAGATGATTAAATAGAAAGAAGATAACTTTAAAAAAATTAGCTAGTTATTATAATATTTCAGCTGAAAGAATAAGACAATTAGAAAAAAATGCTATGAAGAAAATAAGATATTTATTAGAATCTAAAGTTATTAGTTAATTAGATTTTAGTATTTTATAATTTTAATTTTATTTTTATTATTAAGGATATTTTGTGACTACAATATTAAGTGTTAGAAGAAAAAATTATGTTGTTATGGGTGGAGATGGTCAAGCTACTTTTGGTAATACTATAATTAAAGGTAATGTTAAAAAAGTAAGAAAATTATACAATGGTAAAGTTATTTCTGGTTTTGCAGGTAGTACTGCTGATGCTTTTACATTATTTGATTATTTTGAAAAAAAATTAGAAATGTATCAAGGTCATATTATTAAATCTGCAGTAGAGTTAGCAAAAGATTGAAGAACTGATAAAATATTAAGGAGGTTAGAAGCTTTATTAGCAATTGCTGATATTAATCATTCTTTAATAATTACTGGAAATGGTGATGTTATTCAACCTGAAAATGATTTAATATCTATAGGTAGTGGTGGTTCATATGCTTTTTCATCAGCTAAAGTTTTAATTGAAAATACTAATTTAAGTGCTTTTGATATAGTTAAAAAATCTTTATGTATGGCAGCAGATATATGTATTTATACAAATCATATATTTACTATAGAAAAATTATGTTGTAAAAAATAATATTTTATTATTAAGGTTAATTTATGTATAATCAGATGACTCCTAGAGAAATTGTTAATGAATTAGATAAATTTATTATTAGTCAAAATGATGCAAAAAAGGCTGTTTCTATTGCTTTAAGAAATAGATGAAGAAGAATGCAATTAAATGATTATTTAAAAAATGAAATTACTCCTAAGAATATTTTAATGATAGGTTCTACAGGAGTTGGTAAAACTGAAATAGCACGTCGTTTAGCTAAATTAAGTGATTCCCCTTTTATAAAAGTAGAGGCAACAAAATTTACTGAAGTAGGTTATGTAGGTAAAGAAGTTGATTCTATAATTAGAGATTTAACAGATTATGCTGTTAAAATGATTAAAACAAAAGTTGTTAAAAGTAATGTTAAAAAAGCTAAAATTTTAGCAGAAAAAAGAATATTAGATATATTAATTAGTGATAATAATTTTGTTAAAAAATTTTTATCTAATTTAAATTTAAGTAATATTGATTCTGAAAAAGTTATAAAAAAATATTTATTAAGAAATTTAAGAAATGGTAATTTAGATAATAAAGAAATAGAGGTAAATATTTCTATTCCTACTTTAGGTATTGAAATAATGTCTCCTCCAGGAATGGAAGAAATGACTAGTCAGTTACAGTCTATTTTTCAAAATTTAAGTGGTCAAAAAAAAAAAGTTCGTAAAGTTAAAATTAAAAATGCAATTAGTTTATTAATTGAAGAAGAGTCAGCTAAATTAATAAATTTTGATAATATAAAAAAAAAAGCTATAGATCTTGTAGAACAACAAGGAATAGTTTTTATAGATGAAATTGATAAAATTTGTAAAAGAGGTCAAGTAGTTGATTCAGGTGTTTCTAGAGAAGGTGTTCAAAGAGATTTATTACCTTTAGTTGAAGGTTGTACAGTTTCTACTAAATATGGTGTAGTTAAAACTGATTATATTTTATTTATAGCCTCAGGGTCTTTTCAATTATGTAGTCCTTCTGATTTAATACCTGAATTACAAGGAAGATTTCCTATTAGAGTTAAATTAAGTTCTTTAAGTTCTAATGATTTTGAAAAGATATTAGTAGAACCTAATGTGTCTCTTACAGTTCAATATAAATATTTATTAAGTGTTGAAGGTATAAATATTAAATTTACCAAAGATGGTATAAAATGTATTGCTGATATTGCTTGAAATATAAATGAAAATACAGAAAATATAGGTGCTAGAAGATTACATACTGTTTTAGAAAAATTAATGGAGGATATATCTTTTAATGCACCAGATTATAGAAATAAAGATATTGTTATTGATAAAAAATATGTTAAATCTAAATTAAATGATTTAGTAATTAATGAAGATTTAAGTAAATTTATTTTATAATTGATTTTAATTATTATGAAATATAAATATTTTTGAAATAAAGAAATTGCTATTAATATAGCTAAAAAATATGATATAAAATTAAAAAAAATTCATTGAAAAATTATTTATTATTTTAGATCTTTTTATTTTAAAAATAAAATTTTACCTAATATTAGATTAATTTTAATTTATTTAAATAAAAATAATAATAATAAAAAATATAATAGTATTTATTTATTTAAGTTATTTTCTATTAATTTATTAAAAACTATTTCAGATATTTCTGGTTTGAAAAATAAATTAATAGTTTGTTTTTAATATATTTTAATTTTATATTTTATTTTATATAAATTTATTATTTTAATAATTTTTTTAGTGAAAAGATGTAGTTTTTTATTAAATTTACTTTGTATAATTATATTTCATTTGTATTTTATATTTTTTTTTTTATTTAATTTTGGTTTATTAATAAATATTTTTTTTTTAAATTTTTTTATTATATTTTTAGTTTTAGATCAAAAATATAAAAATTTTATATTATTTATTTTTTTTATTTTTATTGTTATTTCTTTTAAATAAGGAGGATATTTTATTATTTTTCTTTGTTTTATAATATTTAATATTATTTTTATATAGTTATTTTTTTTTATATATTTAAATATTTTATTTTTAGGATATTTTGTATAAAAAATTATTATTTTTTTATTTTTATTATTTATTTTTTCTATAAATTTAAAATATTTTTTTGTAAATATTTCTATTGATTTATAATTTTCAGAAATAATATGTTTATCTATATTTAATATTAAAATTAATTTTATTTTTTTTTTAAATTTGAATTTTTTTGAAAATATAATTAGATTATTTATTTTTTTTTTTTTTATTTTTTTTTTATAAATTAAAAAATTTTTAATTTTATTTATATTTTTATATTTATTTTTTTTTAATATTATTAATATTTTTTTATTTTTATTTATATAATATATAATTTTATTTATTATTTTTTTTTTTTTTTTTTTATATATATATATTTTATTAAAGAAAAAATTTTTTTTTTTTTTAATTTTTATAATTTTATATTTTTTTTTAGTTATATTATATATTGTATTTATCGATGGTGTTGTTGATTCTAATATTACATCATTTTTTTCTATTTTTGATCTTATTATAGAAAGATTTTTAGCATTATATAGTAATTTATTTTTATATAAATTATTATTTTCGTCAAATACTATTATTAATCCTAAATTTTTAAATGGAGTAAATATAGATGATTTAGTTCCTATTATTATTTGTATTTTATTTTTTTTAGTTTTATTTCAAATATTAATTTTTTTTTTTATTTTTATTTTTGAATTTAATATTATAATTTTTTTTTTTATTTTTTTTTTTATTTTTTTTTTTATTTTTTTTATTTTATTTTTTTTTGGTACTAAAATTAATATTTGTAATTTTTTTTTTATTTTTTTTTTTATTATTTTACATAATAATTTTATTTTATTATATTTATTATATTCTTTTATTAAATATATATTAGATTTTTTTTTTTTTATTTTTTTTTTTTTATTTTTTTTTTTTTTAATTTTTTCTATTTTATATTTTTTTTTATTTTTAGGTATTATATTAAATATAATTTTATTTATATTATAAAAATAATATTTTGAACAAAAATTAATTAATTTAATTATTTCTTTATTTAAAATTGAATATTTATCAATAATTTTTTTTATTTTTATAATATTTTTAAATTTTAAATTTGTGTGTTTTTTTTTATAAATTTTTCATATTACTCCAATTAATTTTTTTTTATTTAAATTAATTATTATTCTTGATCCTATTTCTATTTTATTTTTATATTTTATTTTATAAAATGAATTATTTGTTTTATTTTTTGGTAATATAGTTTTAATTATAAACATAGTACAAATTTTTAAATTTTATTATAGATAAAAAAAATTATATATATGAAAAAAAATATACATCCTATTAAATATTTATTAAATTTAGTTTGTTCTTGTGGTGAAAATATTTGTATTTATTCAACATTAAAAAATAGTTTTTCTATTGATGTATGTTATAAATGTCATTCTTTTTATACAGGTAAACAAAAAATTTCTAGTATTAAAGGTAGAATAGAAAATTTGAAAAGACGTTTTGAAAAAATAAATTTTAAATATTAATAAATTTTAAAATCTACTTTAATAGTAGATTTTAATTTTATTTTTTTATTTTATTTTTATTTAAATTTTTTATTATTTTTATTATATTTTTTATATTTAATGTTAATTTTCCTATTAATAAACCGTTTATATATTTTTGTTTTATTATATTTAAATAATTATTTTCGTTTACTGAACCTCCATAAATTATTTTGAATTTATTTTTTAAATTTTTATTTATATTAATTATATATTTATTTATGCATTTTATTATTTTATTTATATGTTTAATATTAGCAGTTTTTCCTGTACCTATAGATCATATTGGTTCATATGCTATAATTGTATTTTCTAATATTTTAATATTACTTTTTTTAATAAAATATTTTATTTGATTTATACATACTTTTTTACTTTTTTTTAGATTGTATTCTTTTAAGTTTTCTCCTATACATATTATTGGTTTTAATTTTAATTTTTTTGTTATTAATATTTTTTTTAATAATATTTTATTTTTTTCTTTATGATGTATTCTTCTTTCTGAGTGTCCTATAATTACATATTTTGTATTTATATCTTTTAACATTTTTCCTGATATTTCTCCTGTATAGGGTCCTTTAGTATGTATATCTATATTTTGTGATGTTATTTTAATATTATTATTTTTTGTTAATTTATATAAATAAAACATATACAAAATTGGAGGGGATATTAAAATTTTTATATTATTATATTTATTATTTTTTATTTTTTTTATATAATTTTTAATTATTTTTTTTTTACCATTTAATTTAAAATTTAAAACTATTATTTTTTTATTCATTTTTTTATATTATTTAATTTATATTAATTTTATTATTAAATTTATTAAATGTATATATAATTATAAATTAATTATTATTTTTTTATTTTATATTTATGATACATAATTCAGCTTTTTTAAAAGATATTGTTAAATATTTAAATTTAAAAAAAAATGGTATATATTTAGATTGTACTTTTGGTTGTGGTGGACATTCATTAGAAATATTGAAAAATTTAAATAAAAATGGTAAATTATTGTCTTTTGATTTAGATCCTAAATGTAATAAATTTTCTGTTAATTTATTAAATAAATATAATAATTTTTTTTATGTTAATGATAATTTTATTAATATTGATAAATATGTTAATAAATTATTTAATTCTAAAATAGATGGTATATTATTTGATTTAGGTATATCTTCTTACCAATTAGATGATTGTTTAAGAGGTTTTTCTTTTATGAATAATGGTCCTTTAGATATGAGAATTAATCAAAATATTGGTTTTAAGGCAAGTTATTGATTAAATAGAGCTAGTAAATTTAATATATTTAAAGTAATAAAATATTTAGGTGAAGAAAGATGTGCTATGTCTATTTCTAAAAAAATATGTATAGAAAGAAAATATAGATATATTAATACTACTGAACATTTATCTAATTTAGTAAAAAGTGTAGTTAAATTTAATAATTTTAATAAGAATAAATCAACTAGAACTTTTCAAGCAATACGTATATTTATTAATAATGAATTATTTAATTTAAAGTTAGCTTTGAAGAAAGCTTATAAATTATTATCCTCTAAAGGTAGATTAGTAGTTATTAGTTTTCATTCTTTAGAGGATAGAATAGTTAAAAATTTTATAAATAGAAAAAGTAATAATAAATTATGTTTATTAAATAAATTACCTTTAACTTATAAACAAATAAATAAATTTTATCCTATTAAAATGTTAAATATAGGTAAAATAAAACCTAAATATAAAGATATTATAATTAATAATAGAATAAGAAGTGCTGTTTTAAGAATTGCACAAAAAATTTAAATTTTTATTATTTATTTGGATTAATTTTAATTATTAAATATTTAATATTTTTGTTTATAATTGATATTATTTTTTTTTTTTTTTTATTTAAATATATTTTTCATATTGGATTTGATATTTCAAAAGTTAAAGTATCTTTATTGAAATTTATTATTTTACATTGTTTTTTAATATATTTAGGTATTATTTTTTTTATTTTTTTATTTAGATTTTTTATGTTTTTATATTTTTTTATTATTTTTTTAAAATTATAAATATTTAATTTTTTTTTATTTAATATATTTATTATTAATTCTGGTTTTTTTTTATCATATTAATGAATTTTAAATTTATTTATATTATAATTAATTATATTATATAAATATAATATTTTTATTAATTTAGAGTAAAATTTTTTTATATGTTTTATAAATTATTTTCATATATTTTTAATTTAAGTAATAGATTTAAATTTATAAATTTACAAAATTTAGTAAATAAAATTAATGATTTAGAAAAATATTTTGTTAATTTAAATGATAGTAAATTAAAATATAATACATTTAAATATAAATCTATTATTAATAAGAATAATATAGATAAATTTTTACCTGAAGTTTATGCTAACATTAAAGAAGCTATAAGAAGAGTATTTAATATTAAATTATTTGATGTTCAATTATTGGGTGCTATAGTTTTACATAAAGGTTATATAGCTGAAATGAAAACTGGTGAAGGTAAAACTATTACATGTACTTTACCTGCTTATTTAAATTGTCTTTTAGGTAAAGGTGTTCATATTGTTACTGTAAATGATTATTTAGCTAAAAGAGATTATGATAATAATTATGAATTATTTAAATTTTTAGGAATTAAAATAGGTTTAATATTATCAGATATGTCTTTGATAGATAAAAGAAAATCTTATTTATATGATATTACTTATGGTACTAATAATGAATATTGTTTCGATTATTTAAGAGATAATATGTGTTATAATAAGAATGATATTGTTCATAGAAAATATTTAAATTATGCTATTTTAGATGAAGTTGATTCAATATTAATTGATGAGTCTAGAGTTCCTTTAATAATATCCAAATCTGAATTTTCTAATAATGATATTTTTTATAAAATTAATAAAATTATTCATTTTTTAAAGGTAAAAGATAATAAAAATAAATTTGGTGATTTTATAATAGATGAAAAATTTAAAAATATTTATTTAACTGAAAATGGTATTAATAAGGTTGAAGAATTATTAATTAAAAATAATTTTATTAGTGATATTAAATATTTTTATAATTTTTATAATATTAAATTCATTAATTATATTATTTGTTCTTTAAAAGCTAATTATTTGTTTAATAAAAATGTTGATTATTTAGTTAAGGATGATGATATAATTATAATAGATGAATTTACTGGAAGAATGGTACCTGGTAAAAGATGATCAGATGGTTTACATCAAGCAATTGAAGCTAAAGAAAATGTTACTATAAAAAATGATAGTAAAATATTGGCATCTATAACTTTTCAAAATTATTTTAAATTATATAATAAATTATCTGGTATGAGTGGTACAGTTTTAAGTGAATCTTGTGAATTTAGTTCAATATATAATTTAGATACTATAGAAATTCCAACTAATAAAGTTATTAAAAGAAAAGATTTTTTTGATTTAGTTTATTTAAATGAAATTGAAAAGATTAAAGCTATAGTTAAAGATATTAAATATAGATATAAAAGGAAACAACCTGTATTAGTGGGAACAACTTCAATAAGTAAATCTGAATTAATTTCTAAAGAATTAAATAAAAATAATATTAAACATAATATTTTAAATGCTAAATTTCATAAATTTGAAGCTAAAATTATTTCTCAAGCTGGTAGTTTGGGTTCTGTAACTATTGCTACTAATATGGCTGGTAGAGGAACTGATATTATTTTAGGTGGAAATTTATCTAATTTATTAAAAAATAAAAATTATAGTATTAAAAAAATTAACAAAATAAAAAAAAAATGATTTTTAGATAATAAATTAGTTATAAAATTAGGTGGATTACATATTATAGGTAGTGAAAGACATGAATCTAGAAGAATTGATGATCAATTGAGAGGTAGATGTGGAAGACAAGGGGATCCAGGTTCTACTAGGTTTTATATATCTTTAGATGATTATTTAATAAGAATTTTTTTATCTAAAAAAATAATAAATTTTATAAAAAAAATTAATGTAAGTAGTGATAAATTTATAGAAAGTTATTTTGTTTCTAAATCTATAGAAAATGCTCAAAGAAATATTGATTTTAGAAATTTAGAGATTAGAAAAGAATTATTAAATTATGATAATATTACAAATAAACAGAGAATTATAATATATAAAATAAGAAATAAAATATTATTTTCTAATAATTTAAATATAAAATATAAAGTTATAATTAAGGATTTAGTTGATAAAATTTTATCTAAATTTAATATTGATAATTTTTTATTATATTATAAAGATATTAAAAATATTATATATGTTAATTTTAATTATAATATTAATTTATATTTTTTTAATGAATTAAATTTTTATAAATTTAAAAAATTAATTATTTGTAAATTAATATATTTATATAAAAGAAGAATTTATTTTTTAGGTTTTAATTTATTTTGTAATATAGAAAAAAATATAATGTTAAAAATATTAGATTGTTATTGAATAGAATATTTATCTTATATAAATTATTTTAAAGAATATGTTTATTTAAGAAGTTATGCACAAATGGATCCTAGAGAAGAATATAAAATAGAAACTTTAAAAGTTTTTTTAAAGATGTTAGATAATTATTATTTTGAAGTTATAAAAATTATATTTTCTTTACCTAATAATATAAATAGTTTGAATAAATTTTTATTAGATTTTGAAATTAATATTGATATTTAATAATTTATTTTAATTTTAATTATATGGAAAATTATAAAGTTTTACCTTTAAAATGAAGACCTAAATCTTTTGAAGATTTTGTAGGAAATGAAAATATAATTAAGGTTATATTAAATAGTTTAATAAAAAAGAAAATATATAATACATATCTTTTTTATGGACAAAGGGGTGTAGGTAAAACTAGTTTATGTAGATTATTATCTAAAAGTTTAAATTGTATTAATAATAATAATAATGATAATTATTTTTGTTCTAAGTGTATAAATTGTATTTCAATTGATAAAGGTAAATCTTTAGATGTATATGAAATAGATGGTGCTTCTAAATCTAAAATAGAAGATATAAAAGATATATTAGATAATATTTATTATTTACCAGTTAGTATGCGTTATAAAATATATATTATAGATGAAGTTCATATGTTATCTCGTTATAGTTTTAATTCTTTATTAAAAATATTAGAAGAACCTCCTAAATATGTTAAATTTATATTAGCTACTACTGAGTTTAAAAAAATACCAAATACTATTTTATCTAGATGTATGAGTTTTTATTTAAAACCTTTAAGTGTTAATAATATATTATCTAGATTAGTATTAGTTTCAGATAATGAATCTTTTAGTTATGATATTGATGCTTTAAAACAAATATCTATTAATTCTAATGGTAGTTTAAGAGATGCTTTAATTTTGTTAGATCAATTATCTTTAGTAAATAATAATATTAAATTAAAATATGTTAATTATTTTTTAAATATTATAAATGATAAATATATATTTGGTTTTTTAAGTAGTTTATTTTTAAAAAATTATAATAAAATTTTTTATTATTTGTATTATTTTATAAATAAAAATATTGATTATGAAAATGTTTTGTCTAGTATAATTGATAAATTGTATAAATTATTATTAATTAAAATAATAAAAAATATAGATTATAAAATGTTTGATATTAATAATTTTAATAAATTAAATATTTTGAATTTAAGTAATTTAGTATCTAAAAAATGTATTAAATATTATTATGAATTATTTTTTTTTGGTTTTATTAATTTAGTTAATAGTTATAATAAAAAAATGTTTTTTGAATATTTAATTATAAAATCTATTTTTTATAAATAATTAATTTTTTATTATATATTTTATATATATAATATATTTATATGTTTTAAATTAATTATATATATAAAATATAATGAATAGGAATTAATATGAGTAATAAAAAAAAATTTTTATTTAAATCAGAAGTTAAAGAGTTATTAAATTTAATGATTAATTCTCTTTATTCTAATAAGGATATTTTTTTAAGAGAGTTATTATCAAATTCTTGTGATGCTATAGATAAATTAAGATTTTTTTTTATTTCTAATAAGGATAAAAGTATTAAATTTAATGATAATTTTTATATAAGATTATTAATTAAAGATAATAAATTAATTATTAGAGATAATGGTATAGGAATGAGTTATAATGAAGTAATTAATAATTTAGGTACTATAGCAAAATCAGGTACTAAAGAGTTTTTAAAAAAAAATATAAATAAAAATAATAATAAGTTTGGTAATAATTTAATAGGTAAATTTGGTGTAGGTTTTTATTCTTCATTTATAGTTTCAAATAAAGTTAAAGTTCATACTAGACATATATTAGAAAAAGATGAAAATAATTCTATTTTATGGTCTTCTAGTGGAAATGGTAAGTTTTTTGTAAAAAATTTATATAAAAAAAGATATGGTACTGATGTAATATTATATTTAAAAGAATCTTGTAAAGATTATTTAAATAAAGATAATTTATTTAAAATTATAAATAAGTATTCTAATTATATTAATATTCCTATAGAATATAAATTTTTTAATAAAGATATTAAAAAATATGAATGAAAAAGAATTAATAAATATGATGCTATTTGGTTAAAAGATAAATCTATTATTAGTGATAAAGAATATAAAGATTTTTATTATAATTTAACTAATAATTTAGGTAATCCTATAATATGATCTCATAATAAAGTAGAAGGTTTATATAATTATATAAGTTTATTATATATTCCAGATACTTCTCCTTGAAATATATGAAATAGAGATGACTATAAAAATAGTATTAAATTATATATTAAAAAAATTTTTATTATGGATGATATAAAAAATTTAGTTCCTTATTGTTTTCGTTTTGTACAAGGAATTATAGATACAGATGATTTGCCATTGAATATTTCTAGAGAAATATTACAAAATAATGATTATTTTAAAAAAATAAGTATAAGTATAACTAATAGAATTTTTAAAATGTTAAATGTTTTATCTTTAGATAAAGATAAATATTTATTATTTTGGAAACAATTTGGTTCTGTATTAAAAGAAGGTTTAGCTGATACAAATATAGATAAAAATAAAATATCTAATTTACTTAGATTTAATTCTTCTAAATTTGATTCTAATGTTTTTGTATCTTTAGATGATTATTTAAATAGAATGAAAATAGGTCAGGATAAAATTTTTTATATTACTAGTGATAATTATATTTCAGCAAAAAATAGTCCTCATTTAGAATTATATAATAAAAAAGAAATTGAAGTTTTATTTTTATTAGATAAAATTGATGAATGAATGATGAATTATTTAAATGATTATAAATTAATTAATTTTTGTTCAATTAATAAAGATAATATAGATTTAAATAATATTATATCTAAGGATAATAAAATAGTTAATATAGATAAAAATGATAATATTTTTTTAAATAGAATTAAGTTGTGTTTAGGTGATTTAGTTAGGGAAGTTAGAGTAACTAATTGTTTAGATAAGTTTCCTGTTGTTTTAGTTACAGATTCTAAAGATATAAGTACTCAAATGTTAAAATTATTAAAAGCTACAGGTAAAGATATACCTAAAATAAAATATTTTTTAGATATTAATATTAATCATATTTTAATTAAATATATTAAAAGTATAAAAGATGATATTATATTTAAGAAATGAATAATGTTTATTTATTATCAAGCACTTTTAATAGAAACTAATTCATTAGATGATTCAGTAAGTTTTATTAATTTAGTAAATGATTTAATTAATGGTTTTATAATATTATAATGAATATAATTATATTAGGTCCTCCTGGTTCAGGTAAAGGAACTCAATCTTTTTTTATTATAAAAAAATATAATCTTAGTTTAATTTCTTTTGGAAATATACTTAGAAAAAATTCTAGTAAATATAATATTAGTAAATTAATTAATAGTGGTAATTTAATAGATGATAAATTATCAATTAAAATAATTAAAGATTATTTATATAATAATAAAAATAATAATGGTTATTTATTTGATGGTTTTCCTAGGAGTTTATCACAAGCTAAATTTTTAAATTTTATTAATATTGATTATATTATAGAGTTTGTTTTAGAAAATAAAATTATATTTGATAGATTATTAAATCGTAAAATACATTTAAATTCTGGAAGAGTATATAATATTAAATATAACCCCCCTATTAGGGAGGGTTATGATGATATAACAGGTGAAAAATTAGTATCTAGATATGATGATTTAAGTTTAAATATAATTAATAAAAGATTATTTATTTATTATAAATTTATAAATAAATTAAGAAATTTTTATAAAATTTATTTTGGTGATAATTTTATATTAAGATATTTAAGAATAAATTGTAATAATAGTATTAATTATATTAAAAATTCAATATATAAATTTTTAGATAAATAATTTATTTAAAATATATATTATTAATTTTATTTATTATTTCTACTAATATTTTTTTATTTTTTTTTAAATTTTTAGTAGATTTATTTTTTCCATTTCCTAATTTATTATTATTATAGTAATATCAATTTCCTTTTTTTTCTATTATTTTATTATTAGATGCAATATTAAGTATTTCTAAATATTTATTTATTCCTTTATTATATATAATTTGAAATTCTGCATATTTAAAAGGAGGTGAAAGTTTGTTTTTAACTACTTTTACTTTTGTTTCATTACCTATAATTTTATTTTTTTTTAATATATTTCCTGTTTTTCTTATTTCTAATCTTATTGATGAGTAAAATTTTAAAGCATTACCTCCTGTAGTAGTTTCTGGATTTCCAAATATAGTTCCTATTTTTATTCTTATTTGATTTATAAATATTAATAATATATTAGATTTATTTATATTTCTAGCTAATTTTCTCATAGCTTGACTCATCATTCTTGCAGTTAATCCTATATAAGAATCTCCTATTTTACCTTCTATTTCAGCTTTAGGTGTAAGTGCTGCTACAGAATCAATTATTATTACATCTATATTATTTTTTTTTGCTAATGAATTACATATTTCTAATGCTTGTTCTCCATTGTCAGGTTGTGAACATAGTAATTCTTCTATATTTACACCTATTTTTTTAGCATAATTAGGATCTAATGAGTGTTCTGCATCTATAAATATGCAAGTTTTTTTTTTTTTTTGTGCAGATGCTATTATTTCTAATGTTAAAGTTGTTTTTCCTGATGATTCTGGACCATATATTTCTATTATTCTACCTGTAGGTAAACCACCTATTCCTAATGCTATGTCTAATGATATAGATCCTGTTGATATAGTTTCTATTTTGTTAAAGTTATTTTTTCCTAATTTCATTACTGATCCTTTACCAAATTGTTTTTCTAATTGTTCTAATGCTTTTTTTATAGATTTTATTTTATTTTTTTTCATATATTTATATTTTAAATATATAATTTAATTAATTAGATTTTATATTATTTATTTTATTATAAATTTAATAATTTTAATTAAATAATTTTATTTATTATTATATATATAATTTTTTATAATTGGTTAAAATATAAAATGTTTATTAATTCTAAAGAAATTCGTAATATTTTTTTAAATTATTTTTTTAATAAAAAACATATTATTAAAGATAGTTATAGTTTAATTCCTGATAAATATAGTGATTTATTGTTTACTAATGCCGGAATGGTTCAATTTAAAGATTATTTTTTAGGTATTAAAAAAACTAAGGATAGTTTTGTTAGTATTCAACGTTGTTTAAGAATAAGTGGTAAGAATAATGATTTAAATAATGTAGGTTATACTTTAAGACATAATACATTTTTTGAAATGATGGGTAATTTTAGTTTTGGTTCTTATTTTAAGAAGGATGCTATTTATTATTCTTGAGATTTATTAACAAATAATAATTTATTTAATTTATCTAAAGATAGATTATTTATTACTGTTCATAAGAAAGATATTGAATCTTATAATATTTGATTAAATATAATTAAAGTACCTAGAGATCATATTTTTATTTTAGGTGATTCTTCATTAAATTCAGAAAATTTTTGATTTATAGAAAATTTAGGTTTATGTGGTTATAGTACAGAAATATTTTATAATTTATTAGTTGATAATAATAATATTAATAGTAATTTTTTTTCAAAAAAGAATGTTAATAGATTTTTAGAAATATGAAATTTAGTTTTTATAGAGTTTGTTTTAGATAAAAATTTTAAATTAAATTGTTTATCAGAAAGATGTATAGATACAGGTATGGGTTTTGAAAGAATATCTTCAGTATTACAAAATGTTAATTCTAATTTTGATATTGATATTTTTATGGATATAAAATTATCTATATCAAATATATTAAATATTAAAATAGATTTTAATAATTTGAATATATTTAATATAATTTCTGATCATTTAAGATCTATAATATATTTAATTTATTATGGAATTTTGCCTTCTAATGAACATAGAGGTTATGTATTAAGAAAAATAATTAGAAGAACTTTATTACATATTAAATTTTTAAAATTTAATGATCTTATTTTATATAAGATAGTTAAGTTTTTATTAATTAATAATAATGAATTTAAATTATTAAATATATCTAATATTGATTATTTTGTTAATATTATTTTATGTGAAGAAAAAAAATTTTTTAAAACGTTATATTATTCTTTAAATTTATTAAATTTTTATATTGATAAATTTAAATTTAAAAAATATTTAAGTAGTAGTATAATTTTTTTATTATATGATACTTATGGTTTACCAATTGATTTATTAATAGATGTTTGTAATTATAATAATATATATATTAATTTATCTAAATTTAATTTAAAATTAGAAAATCATAAAAAATTATCTAGAAAAAATTTTAAATTTTCTAATAATAATAGTAATTTTAATATTATTTTAAATTTTATAAATAATATTAATTATACATTATTTTTAGGTTTTTCAGAAAATAATATTATTTCTAAAATTTTATTTATTTTTAATAATTCAAAATATTTTAGTGTTGATGATAATTTAATATTTAGTATAATATTAGATAAAACAGTATTTTATCCTAAATGTTCTGGTCAAAGTTATGATATAGGTTATTTAAAAAGTTTAGATGGTAAATCTAAATTTATTGTTAATAAAACTTTAAAATTAAATAATTATATTATACATTTAGGTTTTTTTAAATATGGAAATATGTTTAAAAATGATAAAATTAAATGTACTTATAATATTAATAATAGAAAATTAAATTCTATAAATCATTCTTGTTTACATATTTTATGTTTTATTTTAAGTAAATATTTTAATTCTTTTTGTAAAAAAAGTTCTAAAGTAAATAGTAAAAAATTTATTTTAGATTTTAATTATGATGATAAAAATGATTTAAATATTTTAGATATTGAAAAAAAAGTTAATTATTTAATTTGAAAAGATATAAATATTAAAGAAAAAATTTTAATTAATGTTAATTTATATAAGAATTTTAATTTTAAATTTTTAGGTAAGAATTTAGTTAGATTAATATATTTAGATAAAATTTATAAAGAATATTGTAGTGGAACTCATGTTAAAAATACTAAATATATTAAATTATTTATAGTTAAAAAATTTTATAATATATCGTTAAATACTAAAAGATTAGTTTGTTTAACTTATTTAAATTCATTTAAATATATTATTAGTTTTAAGAATATTTTATATAATTTATGTTTTAAATTTAAATTTAATATTAAATATATATATAATGATATATTAAAAGTTTTTAATAAATATAAAAATTTAATTAAAATTAATAAAAAATTAAATATATCTTTAAAAAATAATTTAATGTGTTATTTTAGTAAAAAATATTTATATATTTTTAAAAATTATAATTTTTATTTGTATAATAAAAAATTTATTAATTTTTTAAATAAAAATATTTTATTTATTATTTTAAATAATTTATATAAAAAATACAATTTATCTTTAATTATTTTTTATATTTTATTAAATAATAAGGGTTATTATGTTATATTATTAGATAAATTAATTTTAAATATATTAGGTTTTGATTTTTTAAATAAAATTAAATTTTATTTTTTAAATAAAAAATATGTAGTAAAAGATTTTTATTTATTTAAAAAAGATAAATTTTATGTTAATATTTTAGATATATTTAAAGATAAAAATATTGATAGATTCTTTATTTTTAATAAAATATTAAGTTTTATAAAAAGGCTATTATTAAGAGATAAATAAAATGCTTATTCTTACTCGTAAAATTAGGGAAAGTTTGATTATTAAAGATGATATTATTATAACTATATTAAATATTAAAGGTAATCAAGTACGTATAGGTATTAATGCTCCTAAAGAAATTTCTATTCATAGAAAAGAAATTTATATTAAAATTAATAATATTAATAAAAAATAAAGATTTATATAATTTTTTTTTTATTTTAAGTGAGATGACCGAGTGGTTTATGGTGCTCCTCTGCTAAGGGAGTATGTTTATAGCATCGAGGGTTCGAATCCCTCTCTCACTATATATGCATCCGTAGCTCAGTGGATAGAGTTCTCGGCTACGAACCGAGTGGTCAGGGGTTCAAATCCTCTCGGATGCGTTTTATTTTTTTATTTTTTTTTTTTTTTAAAAATTAATATAGTTAGGATATTTTGGAAAAGCTATAACATCTCTTATATTTTTTAAATTTGTTATAAACATTAGTATTCTTTCTATTCCTAAACCAAAACCACTATGTGGTATTGTTCCGAATTTTCTTATGTCTCTATATCAATTATATTTTTTTTTTTTTAATTTATTGTTTTTAATATTTTTGTCTAATATATTTAATTTATATTCTCTTTCAGATCCTCCTATTATTTCACCTATTTTAGGAAATATTATATCTATACATGATACTGTTTTATTATCTTTATTTGTTTTCATATAAAATGGTTTAATTTTTTTAGGAAAATTTTTTATTATTATTGCTTTGTTGAAATATTTTTTTGTTAGGTATTTTTCATATTTATTAGATATATTAATTCCTCATTTTATTTTATTTTTTTTAAATTTTTTTTCTTTTCTTAGTATTTTTATAATTTTATTATAACTAATTGTTATATATTTTTTTTTTATTATATTTTTTATATGTTTTATTTTTTTTTTTATATTTTTTGGTTTTTTATTTAAAAATAATATATCTTCATAATTTTTTTTTAATATTTTTTTAAAAGAATATGATAATAAATTTTTTGATAAATTAATTATATATTCTAAATTTGTGAAAGCTATTTCAGTTTCTAACATTCAAAATTCAGCTAGATGTTTTTTTGTATTTGAATTTTCTGCTCTAAATACAGGTCCTATATTATAAACTTTTGATAATGAGCATGAATATGATTCTAAATTTAATTGTCCTGATACAGTTAAATATGCTTTTTTGTTAAAAAATTTTTTATTTTTAATTTCGAACATTTTACTATGTCCTTCTGTATCTAATGATGTTAATATAGGTGTATTAATTAAAAAAAAGTTTTTTTTTTGTAAGTATTTATGTAAGTAAAATATTAATGAACTTCTTATTCTTGATATTGAACTAAATGTTTTTGTTCTTGGTCTTAAATGTAATATTTTTCTTAAATATTCTAGTGAATGGTATTTTGGACTAATAGGATATTTTTTTGCATTATTAATTTTACCAATTATTTTAAATTTAATAGCATTAATTTCATATTTAAGATTTTTTTTATTTATTATTAATTTACCTTTTATTTTTATAGAACATCCATTATTTATTTTTTTTATTTTTTTTTTATAATTTTTTATTTTTTTTTTTTTTATTATTATTTGTATATTATTTAAACATGATCCGTCATTTATTTCTATAAATATTATTCCTATCTTTGATTTTCTTTTTGTTTTTACTCATCCTTCTATTTTTATTATTTTATTTTTATATTTTTTATTGTTTATTATTTTTGATATTTCTATTTTTTTAATTTTATTTTTTTTGTCATTCATATACATTTATTATATTTTTTTTTTATATATTTTAAATATTTAATATGATTTTTTTTTTCTTTATTATTAATTTTATATTTTATTATTTTTTTTTTTTTAAATTTTTTTTTTAAATTTAAATTTATTTTATTTTTTATTTTTATATTAATTTGTTTTCTAGTTATACATAAATATAATTTAGCTAATAATTTAGTATCAATGATAGCACTATGATATTTTCTATTTGAAATATCAATTTTATATCTTTTACATAATGAATTTAAATCATTTTTTTTTCCTGGAAACATTTTTCTTGATATTTTTAATGTATCTATAATATTACATATTTTTTTTATTTTTATTTTTTTGTTTATTAATTTAAATTCATATTCAATAAATTTTATATCAAATTTTGAATTATGTATAATTAAATCTGAATTTTTAATAAATTTAATAAGTTTAGTTGATATATTATTAAATTTTGGTTTATTTTTTAAAAATGAATCTTTTATTTTATGTATTTTATATGCATTATAATCTATTTTTCTACATGGATTTAAATATTTATGAAATATATTATTTGTTATTTTTCTTTTTTTAATTTCTATTGCACATATTTCTATTATTTTATGATTTAAATAAAATTTATTACTATTATTATTTAAACCAGTAGTTTCTATATCTAAAACTATTTGTTTGTTCATTTTTTTTTTTGTTATAATATATTATTAATTTTTTTTTAAATTTTATGATTAAAATATATATTTATACAGATGGTTCTTGTATTAAAAATCCTGGTCCAGGAGGTTGTGCTGCTATAGTTATATTTAAAAAAAAACAATATATTTTTAAAGCAGGTTATTTTTATACTACAAATAATAGGATGGAATTAATGGCTTTTATTTTACCTATGAGATTTTTTTTATATAATAATTATAATAATATTTTATATATTATATTTACTGATAGTAATTATTTATATAAGGGTGTAAATGAATGATTAATTAAATGAAAATGTAATAATTGAAAAAATTCTAAAAATAAATTAATTAAAAATATTGATTTATGAATAGAAATTAATTATTTTATTTTTATATTAAATAATATTAAAATTTTATATATTAAAGGTCATAGTAATAATTTTTATAATAAAAAATGTGATAAAATAGCTTTTTTACAAGCAAAAAATCCATTTTTATATGATTTAAATCCACCTATTAAATAATTTTATAGGTGGTTTAGATTTATTTAGTATTTATTTGTATTTTTTTTTCTTTTTTATTTTCTGGTATTATTTGTTTTATTTTTATAGTTAATATACCATTTTTTAAATTTGCTTTTTTTATTTTTGAATTTAATGGTATTGAATAATTAATATTAAAGTTATTTTTATTTATACTTTTATATATAAAATTATTTTTATTTTTTTTTTTTATTTTATTTCCTATTATATTTATTTGTCCATTTATTTTATTTATTTCTAATTCTTTTTTTTTTCATCCTGGAAGACTTATAATTAATTTATAATTATTATTTTTTTTTATTATGTTATATTTAGGAAATGAATTAATTGATATATTTTTAGTTAATTTATTAAACATTTTATCTATTTTATTAAATCTATTATTAATTATATGATTAATTTTAGGTATTATTGAAAAATTTTTTATTTTCATTTTTTTATTTAATTATTATTTATATATATATATATAATATATTCATTATGTTTTTTTTCAAGTAAATTTTATATTTATGATAATATTATATATTAAAATATTTTATTTTAAGAGGTTATTGTGTATATAAGATTAGGTATAAATGGTTTTGGAAGAATTGGAAGATTAGTTTTTCGTAATTCTTTTTTTCATAATGATATTGAAATAGTTGCTATAAATGATTTAATAGATATTAATTATATAGCTTATATGTTGAAATATGATTCTAGTCATGGTATTTTTGATTATGATATTAAGATAGATGGTAATAAATTATTAATTAATGATAAGTTTATATATATAAGTTCTTTTAAAAATCCTAAAGATATTCCTTGAAAAAAATATAATGTTGATATAGTTATAGAATCTACAGGTATATTTTTAACTAGAGATTTATGTAATGGACATATATTATCTGGTGCTAAAAATGTAATTATGACTGGTCCATCTAAAGATGATACTCCTATGTTTG